>DATNNS010000154.1:0-2437 GCA_035601715.1 Rhizomicrobium sp. | reverse complement strand
TGCGCGTCGGCGCGCTCGACCTGCCGCGCGAAGAGGTCATGCGTCATGCCGAGCCAGCCCAGATCCTCGATGATCGCGGCTTCGTATTCCGGCTTGGAGCGTTCGGTATCGGTATCGTCGATGCGCAGAAAGAATTTTCCGCCTTCCTTGCGCGCGAACAGCCAGTTGAGCAGCGCCGTGCGCGCATTGCCGACATGCAGCAAGCCGGTGGGCGACGGCGCGAAGCGGACGAGGGTCATGGCTGCTTATCCCAACGCGTCAATACATTGGGCTTTTGCGAAACCCAATTAAGGTCGAAAGCGACGCAGACAGGATTACCCGCCACACGTGGCGGCACATATCGCATCGCAGTGATGCGCTTGGATAGAATATCAATGCGCCAGATGCTGCCGTCCTCCCAACCGATGTGATCAACTCCCGCCAGGCCGACTGAGCCATCCTCGGCCACGAACGCCTCAAATCCTCCGGCACCGCTGCAGGCTTTGCAAAGAAAGCCGCGAGGGAAATGCAACAGGTCGGCCGACTTGATTACAACCAATCTGGCGCCAGTGGCGTCATAGTTTTTCTGCGTCAGGACTCTATGGCAATCTTCGATTTTGCTCATCGTGAACGAACTAGCGTTCGCCGCGGTGACGACTGCCATCGCAAGGATTGCGCAGCAAAGAGTCTTCATAGGTCCCGCGCATCCCGGAACGCGTTGGTGATCGGATAGCGCCGGTCCCGGCCGAAATTGCGGCGCGTGATCTTCACGCCCGGCGATGCCTGGCGGCGCTTGTATTCCGAGACATACAGAAGCTGCTCGATGCGCTTGACGGTCGCTGGGTGAAACCCCTTGGCGCAGGTTTCCTCGAACGACATCTCGTTCTCCACCAGGCATTCGAGGATGCCGTCGAGGATGGGATAAGGCGGCAGCGAATCCTCGTCCTTCTGGTCGGCGCGCAATTCCGCGCTCGGTGCCTTGGTGATGATGCGCTCGGGGATGACGCGGCCTTTCGGCCCTAGCCCGCCGCGCGGTTGCTCGGCAGTGCGCCAATGGGCGAGTTTGAACACTTCGGTCTTGTAGACGTCCTTCAGCACATTGTAGCCGCCGCACATGTCGCCATAGAGCGTCGCGTAGCCGACGCTCATCTCGCTCTTGTTGCCCGTGGTCAGCACCATCGGGCCGAACTTGTTGGAGATCGCCATCAGGATGACGCCGCGGATGCGCGACTGGATGTTCTCTTCCGTCGTGTCGACCGCCTTGCCGGCGAAGGTGGACTTGAGCGAAGCGGTGAACGCTTCCACCGCGCCTTCGATTGGCACCGTCTCGTATCTCGTACCGAGCAGTTTCGCGCATTCCTGCGCGTCGTCGAGACTCTCCTGCGACGTATAGCGCGACGGCAGCATCACGCAGCGCACACGGTCCGCCCCCAGCGCATCGACCGCCACCGCCGCCGACAGCGCGGAATCGATGCCGCCGGACAGGCCCAGCACCACGCCGGGAAAACGGTTCTTGTTCACGTAATCGCGCAGGCCCAGCATCATCGCGTGATAGACCGACTGCGAGCGGCCCTCCGCCGGCGCCCGTTCGCCCGGCGCGCAGACCCACTGCTCGCCGTCGCGCGTCCATCGCGTGATCGCGATTTTCTCTTCCCAGGCCGGCAGCGCCCAGGCGACGGAATGATCGGCGTTCACCACCAGCGAGGCGCCGTCGAACACCAGCTCGTCCTGCCCGCCGACCTGGTTGAGATAGATCAGCGGCCGTCCGGCTTCGGCGACGCGCGCGGCGACCAGATTGAGCCGCTGGTCTTCCTTGCCGACCTCGAACGGCGAGCCGTTCGGCACCAGCATGATTTCCCCGCCGGTTTCCGCCAGGCATTCGACGACGTCCGGCGTCCAGATGTCCTCGCAGATCGGCACGCCGATGCGCAGCCCGCGGATGTTGAACGGCCCCGGCATGGGGCCGGCCGCGAACACGCGTTTCTCGTCGAACACGCCGTAATTCGGCAGGTCGGATTTGTAAGTGTGGCCGGCGACTTTACCGCCGTCGAGATAAAGGCACGCATTGTAAAGCTTGCCGCCGTCCATCCACGGCGCGCCGATCAGCACGGCGGGGCCGCCGTCAGCGGTATCCTTCGCGAATTTTTCCACCGCCTCGCGTGCGTCTTCCTGCAGCGCCGGCTTGAGCACCAGATCCTCGGGCGGATAGCCCACGATGTAGAGCTCGGAGAACAGGATCAGATCGGCGCCCGCCCGCGCCGCCTCGGCGCGCGCCGCGCGCGCCTTGCGCAGATTGCCGGCGATATCGCCCATGACGGGGTCGAGCTGCGCCAAGGCGATGGAGAAGCGGTCGGTCATGGCGGGTGTTTAGCACAGAAAAGAATCCACCCTCCCCTTGAGGGAGGGTCGAAATCTGCGCAGCAGATTTCGGGGAGGGGGACGGTTTTTGAGGCTTACC
>DATNNS010000153.1:0-4106 GCA_035601715.1 Rhizomicrobium sp. | reverse complement strand
GCCCAGCCCGTTGCCGATCCTCATGTCATTGTGCGCCGGCACGATGATGGTCGGTGCGATCCTGCTGATGCATGCGCACTTCCCCTATCTGTTCATCGGCGGCTTCGTGCTGGTGCTCTACACGATGGCCGGCTGGTGGCGCGACGTGGCCAACGAATCCGTCGTCAAGCACGACCACACGCCGGTGGTGAAGCTCGGCCTGCGCTTCGGCATGGTGCTGTTCATCGCCTCGGAAGTGATGTTCTTCGTCGCCTGGTTCTGGGCCTATTTCAATTCCGCTTTCTTCCCGCACGATGTCTCGATCGGCAGCTGGCCGCCCAACGGCATCGTCACGCTGGATCCCTGGCATTTCCCGCTGCTCAACACGCTGATCCTGCTGACCTCGGGCACGACGGTGACCTGGGCGCATCACGCGCTGCAGCACGGCGACCGCAAGGGCGCGATCCAGGGCTTGTTGCTGACGGTGATCCTCGGGCTCTCGTTCACCTGCGTGCAGGCCTATGAATACAGCCACGCGCCGTTCACTTTCGGCTTCAATCATCTGGCGCTGATCCCGCTGACCGATCCGGCGCATGCGATGCTGGCCGCGGGGGTGGGCAATTTCGACGCGATCTACGGCTCGACCTTCTTCATGGCCACCGGCTTTCACGGCATGCATGTGATTATCGGCACGACATTCCTGATTGTGTGCCTGGGGCGTGCCATCGCGGGCCAGTTCACGCCCGACCGCCATTTCGGCTTCGAGGCCGCCGCCTGGTATTGGCACTTCGTCGACGTGGTGTGGCTGTTCCTGTTCTCCTGCATCTATGTGTGGGGACAGGGCCCGGTCACCGCGGCCTGATTTGGAAAGTCGGGAACCCAGCGCCCTCCAAGCCACGCTTCTTGCGCGCTGCCCCAGATGCGGACGCGCGCCGCTGTTCGCGGGCTTTCTCGCCATCGCGCCGCGCTGCAGCGCCTGCGGCCTCGACTATTCCAACTTCGACGTGGGCGACGGGGCGACGGTGTTCGTCATCCTGTTCGCCGGCATTGTGGTGGCCGGCGGCGCGTTAGTCGTGGAGGCGAAATATTCGCCGCCCTATTGGGTGCATGCGGTCCTCTGGCTGCCGTTGATCGTCATTCTGGTGCTGGGCGGCTTGCGACTGGGCAAATCGCTGCTGATGGTGCTGCAATACAAGCACCAGGCGCGGGAAGGGCGGCTGAAGGAATGATCCGCTTCCGCCCGCTGCGCGGTCCCACGCTGTGGTTTGTCCCCGCTTTCGCGCTGCTGATCGGGCTCGGCGTCTGGCAGATCGAGCGGCTGCACTGGAAGCTTGGGCTGCTCGCCGAGATGCACGCCAACATGGTGGCGCCGCCGCTGTCCCTGGACGGCGCGCTCCGGCTCGGCGAACGCGCGCAGTACCACACGGTGATGCTGCACGGCCGGTTCGACAATGCGAAAGAAGCCTATGTCTTCACGACGGCGCCGAACGGGGCGCCGGCCTATCACGTGCTGACGCCGTTCACGCTCGACGACGGCCGCGTTCTGCTGATCGACCGCGGCTTCATTCCGCCCGAGCTGCGCGATCCGAAAACGCGCGCGCAGCCTGCCGGCGAGCGCCTTGTTTTCGGCATCTGGCGCACGCCCGACAAGCCTGGCGCGTTCACGCCGGCGCCCGATCTCGCGCATCGTGTCTGGTATGCCCGCGATCTTGCCGGCATCGCGAAGGCGGACCACATCGGGCTCGCCGCTCCGGTTCTCGTCGAGGCCGACGCCACGCCGAATCCCGGCGATTGGCCCAAAGGCGGCCAGACCGTCGTGGCCCTGCCCAACGACCATCTGCAATACGCGATCATCTGGTTCGGGCTCGCCGCGGGATTGCTCGGGATCTATCTCGCCTATCACATTTCGCGCGGGCGCCTGGGTTATGCCGCCAAGGCCGACGGATAGCGCCGGCAATGCTCGAGATACGCCGCCTCATGCGTCGCGACGAGATCGACGACGCTGGTCCATAGCCAGGACGGCGCTTCGAGGCTCTTGGAGCGTTGCCGCAGCATGACCTTGTGCCAATGCCGGCGCGCATCGCGATCCATCTGCCGCGCATGCGCCTCACCGACCACCGTCGCCAGGAAGCGCGCCGCCTTCACTGCTTCGAGCTGTGTCAGCTGGTCGATTTCGAGCTTGAGGTCCTGCGGCATCAATTCGCGGATCACGACGGGACGATCGCGCATGCGGCCCGCCAGCATGCGCTCGCCCAGATTGGGCGCCAGATTGATGGCGCCTTGCACGACGCGCTGAGCGTTGTCGCGCGGCATCGCGGCGCCGTCAGCGCGCGGCGCGGCGGCGGCTGTCGCCTCCTTGATATCGAGAAAGCAGATTTCGCTCTCTTCGGGGTGCTTGCCGATGCCGACCAGCGCGGCGTAGCGCAGGCGTCCGAGCGAGCTGCAGCCTTTCACCCAATAAGCGGCGTCCAGGATATGGATTTTCGCGTTGTCGTCGCGGCTGCGCATGGCGGTGACGAGCGCGCGCAATTCCGGCGCGCGGAACAGACTCTTGAGTTCGCGCCATTCGTTCTTGGTCAGCTCCCAGAACTTGTCGCCGCGCGGGATCGTCGGCTGCACGTCTTCGATCCGCTCCTCGGCGAGGTTCTTCCAGCGCCGGCGCAAGGCCTGCTGCATCACGCGATGGACCGATTTGGCCTCGCGATCGGGGGTGCGGAAGCGCTTGTGATGGCCGCGCAGCGCCGCGCCGTAGCCCTCGACCATCTCTTCCATCATCCGCGCGGTGGTGACGCCGGGCAGGTCGGAACTGCGCACCGCGGTGGCGAGCGACAGGCCGAGCCGGATGAGGTCGTGCGCCGGATTGCCGATCACGGTCTGGTCGAGGTCTCGGATCTGGATGTTGACCTTGCCTTCCAGATTGGCGACCGGGCCCAGATTGCCGACATGGCAATCGCCGCAGATCCACACCGGCGGTCCGTCGGGCAGCGACTTTCCCGCCGCGCTCTCGAGCCATTCATAGAACTTGATCGTGTTGCCGCGCATATAGGCGTGCGCTGAGCGCGCCATCTTGGCGTTGCGGCGCTCGGCCAGCACGACCGGCCGCTTGCCGGGCGACAGGGAAACGAATTTGTCCGCGCTCATAAAGTCCCCGATTCTTTGTCGGCAATGCCGGCCCGTTTCGGGGATTTCACGACACACCCCGGATTTCCTAACGTCGCCCGAGCCGCATTGGTTGCCGTTCGGCGGAAGCCGCATGTGCGGCAGATGTTCACACTATGTTCTATACGGTATGCCCGAATTGCGCGGCGCCTTCCGGGCCTCTAAGACGAAGGAACGGCGGACTCGTCCGACGCATGGAACGGCAGCGGCATGAAAATCGAAATCAGCAAACTCGCCAACGGCTTGACCGTCGTTACCGACCCGATGCCCGGGCTCGAAAGCGCCGCGGTCGGCGTTTGGGTGGACTGCGGCGGGCGGCACGAGACGCGGCCCGTGATGGGCGTTTCCCACATGCTTGAGCACATGGCGTTCAAGGGCACACTGCGCCGCACCGCGCGCGAGATCGCCGAGGAGATCGAGGCGGTCGGCGGATTCCTCAACGCCTATACCAGCCGCGAGCAGACCGCGTTCCATGCGCGCGTGCTGAAGGCCGACGTGCCGCTCGCCGTCGACATCCTCGCCGACATCCTCACCCATCCGACCTTCGATCAGGCCGAACTGGAGCGCGAACGCCAGGTAGTGTTGCAGGAGCTTGGCCAGGCGCGCGATACGCCCGACGACATCGTGTTCGACCATCTGCAGACCGCGATCTATCCGGACCAGCCGATGGGCTGGCCGATCCTGGGCGACGAGAAAACCGTCAGCGGTTTCACGCGCGAGGATCTGCAAACCTATATGGGCGCGAACTACCGCACAGGCGGCATGACGCTGATCGCATCGGGCGCGGTGAAGCACGAAGAGTTCGTCACGCTCGCGCAGGAGCATTTCTCCGAGCTCAAGGCAGGCCCGGCTCCGCTCGCGCTCGCCGCGCGCTATGGCGGCGGCGATGTGCGCGCCAACGACGATCTGGAACAGGTGCACGTCACCTATGCGTTCCCCGGCGTCGCGAGCGCCGATCCGGATTTCTA
>DATNNS010000152.1:0-3916 GCA_035601715.1 Rhizomicrobium sp. | reverse complement strand
GCATCGGCGGCGGCGCGTTCATGATGCTTTACGATCCCGCCGGGAAACGCGTGACCAGCTTCGATGGCCGCGAGATCGCGCCGGCCTCCGCCACGCCCACCATGTTCGAGGATGCGAGCGGCAAGCCTCGCGCCCATATGGACGCGATCCCGGGCGGACTTTCCGTCGGCGTGCCGGGCGTCGTCGCGATGCTCGAACTGGCGCACAGGAAATACGGAAAACTGCCCTGGGCGAAACTGTTCCAGCCCGCGATCAAGCTCGCGGACGACGGATTCCCGGTCGGCCGCAAGCTCGCCGCCACGCTGCGCGCCTATCCGCAGATGGCGCAGATGCCCGACATCAAGCGCTATTTCTATCATGCCGACGGTACGCCGCTGGCTCAGGGAGAAATCCTCAAAAATCCGCAGCTTGCGACAACGCTTCGCGCCATCGCCGCGCATGGCTCCAAGGCGTTCTATTCCGGAGCCATCGCGCAGGCGATTGTCGATGCGGTCCAGCACGCGCCGGTCAATCCGGCCGGCATGCAGCTTTCCGACCTCGCCGCCTATCGGGCCAAGGAACGCGCGCCGGTCTGCGGCACCTATCGCGCCTATCGACTTTGCTCCATGGGGCCGCCGAGCTCGGGCGGGATTTCGGTGTTGCAGATATTGGGCATGCTGGAGCGGTTCCCCAGCAGCGACCTGCAGCCCAACACGCTGAGCGAAGTGCATCTGTTCTCGCAAGCGAGCCGTCTCGCCTTCGCCGACCGGGCCACCTATATCGCGGACGCCGATGTCGTCTCGGTGCCGATTGCCGGACTGCTGAACCGCGATTATCTGCAGCAGCGCGCGCAGCTGATCGATCCGGCGCATGACATGGGCACGGCCAAAGCCGGCGATCCGCCGATGAAGAAGGCGGAATATGCCCCGCAACGCACGCCGCAACTCCCCGGCACCAGCCACCTTTCGGTGGTCGACGACCGCGGCGAAGTCGTCTCGATGACGACGACGGTTGAATTCGTCTTCGGCTCGGAAATGACGGCCAAGGGCTTCTTCCTCAACAACCAGCTGACCGATTTTTCGTTCGACGCGATGCGCGACGGCAAGCCCGTCGCCAACGCCCCCGCGCCCGGCAAGCGGCCGATGAGCGCGATGTCGCCGACCATCGTTTTCGACAGCAAGGGCCAGTTCAAGATCGCGCTCGGCTCGCCCGGCGGCCCGATCATCATTCCCTATGTTGCCGAGACGCTGGTCGCCATGATCGACGGCGGTCTGGACCCGCAGGCCGCCGCCGCGCTCCCCCATCACGCCAACCCCAACGGCCCGACGGTGCTGGAGAAGGACACGTCTATCGAGGCGCTCGCGCCCGCATTGACCGCGATGGGCCATCATGTCGTGAGCGTCCCGCTCGAAAGCGGGCTGCACATCATCGAACGCACGCCATCCGGCTACATCGGCGGCGCCGATCCCAGGCGGGATGGCAATGTGATGGGCGACTAGCGCCGCGCCACGGCGAACAACCGCTGAAACGGATAAAGCGTCTTGCCGCTCGCGCGCATGGGATAGGCCTCAGCCACGCGCTTTCTGTATTCTTCCAGAAACGCTTCGCGCTCCCCGCCCTGCAGCGCATTGGCGAACGGGCGCAGCCCCGTGCCGCTCATCCAGCGATAGACGGCGTCCTCGCCTTCGAGCACCTGCACATAGCGCGTCTCCCAGATGTCGAGCGCGCGCGCATGCGGTTCGAGAATGCCGAAATAAGCTTCGGGCTCCAGCACGTTCCACCAGTCGCGCACGCCTTTGAGCCTGGCGGCCCACGGCCCGTCATGCGCGATCTCGTGGATCAGCGTATGGCACGGTTCACCGAAATTGCGCGGCACCTGGAAGGCGAACACGCCGCCGCCGCGAACCTGCGCCATCAGGCGCGGCAGCAGGACGGGATGATCCGGCACCCATTGCAGCGTCGCGTTCGAGAAGACCGCATCGCACGGCGCGGCGGGCGCCCACTGCGCGACATCGGCCAGTGTCCAGCGCGCCTTGATGCCGGAGGCGCGCGCTTCGGCGAGCATCTCCGCGGAACTGTCGACACCTTCGACATCGGCATCGGGCCAGCGCGCCGCGAGCAGCGCGGTGGAGTTGCCCGGGCCGCAGCCGAGATCGGCGACGTGCTTGGGATTGTCGAGCGGCACGCGCGCGAGCAACTCCGCCGCCGGCCGCGTCCGCTCGGCCGCGAATGTCATGTAGGTTTTCGGATCCCACGCCATCATTCGCTCCGGTCGGGAATGTCGATACGGAAACTCGTGCCCTGGATGCCGCTCGCCGACAGCGTGATGTCGCCGCCATGGGCGCGGGCGAGATCGCGCGCGATGGCGAGCCCCAGCCCCGAGCCGCCCGGCCGCGCCGTGCCGGCAAAGGGCTGGAACAGGCGTGCGCGCACGGCATCGGGAATGCCGGGACCGTTGTCGGAAATCGCGATCGAGACCTGCCGCACGCCGCGCTCGGCGCTCACGCAAATCCGCGCTTGCGGCGCCGCCTCGCCCAGCGCCTGCGCCGCGTTGCGCAGCAGGTTGAGCACGATGCGATAGAGCTGCTCCGGATCGGCATCGATCTGCAGCGCCGGCTCGACGTCGTTGACGAAGGCAATGTCGCTGGCGCCGATCGCCGCCTCGCCGGCTTCCGCGATCAGCGGCGCCAGCGCGATGCGCCGTCGCTGCGGCGGATGCTCGTCGGCGCGGCCGTAACGCAACGTGTTGGTGGCGAGCGCCACCGCGCGGTCGAGCGAAGAGACCAGCCGCGGCACGAGTCGCTGCACCACCGGATCGACGACCTTCGCCAGGCGGTCCGACGCCAGTTGCGCGCTGGACAGGATGTTGCGCAGATCGTGCTGGATCTTCGCCACCGCCGCGCCCAGCGCCGCCAGCCGCCCCTTCTGCTGCAGAAATCCGTAGAGTTCGCGCTGCATGATCGCGAGCTCGCGCTCGGCGACGCCGATTTCGTCCTGCCGGTTGGAAGCGGCGATGATGCGCGAGGCGTCTTCCGGATTCTCGCGGAACGCGATCATCGCGCGCGTCAACTGCCCCATCGGCCGGACCAGCACCCAATAGAGACTGGCGAACACCAGGAACGCCGTCGCCAGCGAGATCAATAGCGCCAGCAACAGCGCGCGCCGCGCGTAGGAGAGTAGTTGCCTGCGGATCGCATGCTCGCCGACGATCACCTCGACGGTCTCCGCTCCCGTGATGCGCGTCGGCGCGACGACATGCAGGATGCGGTCGCCACCCTCGAACAGGCAGTCGAGCGCGTTGGCGGTGTCGATCAACAGGTTGTCGTGGATGAGGTCGATGGTGAGGTCGATGCGCTGGGGCTGCTCGTCGCGCAGGAACAGCTCGCTCTGCTCCGGGCGCTTGAGCATCACCGCGATCGCGCCCGCCCGCGTCAGCATCTGGCGCCTCAGCCCCGGCGACAGCCGCTCGCGCTCGAGCTCGGTGAACGGCAGGATCGCGACTTCGGCGGTCTCGACATGGCTTTCGAGCAGGCCGCGGTGATAGCGCGCGATCGAGGGCACGAAGATCAGCACTTCGCTGACCATCACATAGACCAGCGTCAGCAGCAGAAGCCGCCCGGACAGGCTGTGGGCAACCAGCCTCCAGGCGTCTTTTGCGTATGCGCCAAGCCGTCCCGCCATGCCCATGCCTTAGCGCATCAAGGAATTAAGGCAAGCAAGCGGCGTTGACAGCGCCGGGACCCCTCACTAGAAGCTCGGCTCCTTTTGGGCCCGGCGGGAGCTGGGCTTTTTGCCGGAGACTGGCCATGAAACGCCCCTATCAACCGAGCAAGATCGTGCGCAAGCGCCGCCACGGTTTCCGTGCTCGCATGGCGACGACCGGCGGGCGCAAAGTCATCGCGGCGCGCCGCGCCAGGGGCCGCAAGCGTCTGTCGGC
>DATNNS010000151.1:0-2047 GCA_035601715.1 Rhizomicrobium sp. | reverse complement strand
TACCTTCGAGGCCGCGCGGAATGCGGCGGCAGGCGCGGCGCCGGCAGGTTCGTCGCCGCCGGCCGCCCCGCTCCACGCGGGCACCGATTCGACGACCGCCGCCGTGTCACGGTCCGCGGCCGCCGAGCCGAGGTCCGGCGGGGCAGCGGTGGAGGCCGGTGCGCGTGCATCGCTTCCCGCTTCTTTGGAGGAGCGAGTCCGCAGCCGCGTGCCGGCGGCGGCGCAAGACGTGGCGCGCGAAGGTGTACGCCGAATGATCGATTATCAGGACGTGGCCTATGCCGTCTCATATCTCGATCGGCTGGACGCGGTGGCCGCGCTGGAACCCGAGGGTTCGGGCAGCGGTGCGCTCAGCGCAGCCGTCGCCCGCGGATTGGCGTTGTGGATGTCCTTCGAGGATACGATTCGTGTGGCGGACTTGAAGATTCGCGCGGCGCGGGCCAAGCGCGTGCTGCAGGAGGTTCGGCCCTCGCCCGGCCAATTGGTGCAAGTGACTGAATTCATGAAGCCGCGCATCGAAGAAATCTGCGGCACGCTGCCCGTCGGGCTGGGCACATGGATTCTGCGTTCGAAGACGCCGAGGCGCTGGATGACCCGTCTCACGGGCGGCCGGCAGATCGCGACTTCCAGCATCGGCGGATTCTTGCAGCTTTACTGGCTCGCCGGATTGCGCCGCTGGCGCCGCAAGACGCTGCGGTACTCGCAAGAAGACATGAGGATCGAGCGCTGGCTGCAGCTCATCGCGCGCATTGCGGGGCAAAATTACGCATTGGCCGTCGAGATCGCCGATTGTCAGCAACTGGTCAAGGGATACGGCGAGACGCATGAGCGTGGCACCGCGAGCTTCGATGCAATCCTGGCCGATGTTCAGGACTGGCAGCAGCGGCAGGACGCCGCCGGCCGGGTCCGCACGCTGAGAGCCGCTGCGCTGGCGGACGATCAAGGGATCGCACTGTCGAAGGCGCTGGCGGCGGCGGCCTGAGATATTTGACATCTAAAGTATCTCGTTTTATTGTTCTTCCATGAAACGCGTGGTCTTCATAGGCGGAGGTCCGGCCGGGCTATACGGCGCAATCCTGCTGAAGAAGGCGCTGCCCGCCGTGAAGGTCGAGGTGTACGAGCGCAATCGGCCCGATGATACCTTCGGCTGGGGGGTCGTTTTCTCGGACCAGACCATGTCGGGCTTCCGGGCGGCGGATCCATGGTCGCACGATGCCATCAACCAGGATTTTCATCACTGGGACGATGTCGAGGTGCATTTCCGCGGCGAGACCATCCGCTCGGGCGGGCATGGCTTCTGCGGCATCGGCCGGCGCCGGCTGCTCAATATCTTTCAAGAGAGAGCCGCATCGCTCGGCGTGGAGCAGCATTTTCAAGCCGAAGTCAGCGAACTGTCGCCGTTCGCCGATGCCGATCTCATCGTCGCCTCCGACGGCGTGAACAGCAAGACCCGAACGCAGCATGCGGAGATATTCCAGCCGGATATCGCCGCCGGCAAATGCCGCTTCATCTGGCTGGGAACGCACCAGAAATTCGCCGCCTTTACCTTTGCCTTCGAGAAAACCGAGCATGGCTGGTTCCAGATCCATGCCTACCAGTTCAGCGCCGAGCTCTCCACGGTCATCGTCGAGACCCGCGAGGAGACCTGGCTGGCGCACGGCTTGGACGGCTACAGTGCGGAGCAATCGATCGCCTTTTGCGAATCGCTGTTCTCCCGCTACTTGGGCGGACATCGATTGATGAGCAACGCGAATCATTTGCGCGGCTCCGCCTGGCTGAATTTCAACCGGGTGCTGTGCGCGCAATGGCATCATCGGAACATCGTGCTGATCGGCGACGCGGCGCACACGGCGCATTTCGGCATCGGCTCCGGCACCAAGCTGGCCATGGAAGACGCCATGTCTCTCGTGAGCCGGGTCGCCAAGGCGACCGATGTCCCCGCCGGGCTGCGAAACTATCAGGCGGAGAGGAGCCTGGAGGCTCTGAAGCTGCAGAGCGCGGCGCGCAATCGAATGGAGTGGTTCGAGAATGTGGCGCGATATTCGCG
>DATNNS010000150.1:0-4373 GCA_035601715.1 Rhizomicrobium sp. | reverse complement strand
GGACCGGATCTCGCTGGAACGATGGATGGCGAAACGCACATGCCGCCGATCTTCTGCCGGAAGACTTTCCAGAAGCGCGCGCTTCGCTGCGGGGTCGACGGTCTCCAGCGCGTGCAGCGCGAGCACCGTGCCGCCGCGCGTCGTGCTCTTGCGAACCAGAAAGACGCCCTGCGGAATTTTCGTCAGGTCCAGATTGTGTTCGTCGCGCGACATAAGTCCCCCAAAAGTTCCACCCATGCTGCGGCGAGAATCTCGCGCCCAGGGGTCTTTAAACCCGAACAACAGAAACGCCGAACCACGCGATTCGGCGAGCCTGTAACGGATGGACATTACTATTGCCCCGTGCGGTCGGCAACCGCTGTTCCGGCGCAAACGGCCCATATTCCTGTTCAGGCGCTGTGGACAAATCGGGAATCTGACGCCGGGCGCGGGCGCATCAAACTTCCAGCCGGTCGTCGGGGCGCGCGACGAGGGCGTAGAGCGCCGGCATCAGGAAGACGCTGATCGCAAGCCGGGTGATCAGGCCGGCGACGATGACGAGCGCGAACGGGCGCTGCGAATCCGTGCCGACGCCGGTGGCCAGCGCCGCGGGCAGCAATCCGAGCGCCGCGACCAGCGCCGTCATCATGATGGGGCGCAGCCGCAGGATCGCGCCCTGGCGGATGGCCTCGTCGAGCGGCATGCCGCCGCGGCGCAACTCGTTGACATAGGAGATGTAGACGACGGCGGTGAGCACCGAGACGCCGAACAAGGCGAGGAACCCGACGCCGGAGGATACCGAGAACGGCGTGCCGGTGATCCACAGCGCCACCAGCCCGCCCACCGGCGCCGACAGCAGCACGCCGAGCACGGTGATGAACGGGAATTTGAAATTGCCGTAGAGCACGAACAGCAGCAGGAAGATCAGGAACAGGGTGAGCGGCAGGATGATGGTGAGCTGCCGGCTAGACGCCGTGTATTCGGTGTACTCGCCGCCCCAGTCCAGGCGATAGCCCTGCGGCAGCGTGATCTTCTGGTTGACCTGCTGGATGCCGTCGCCCACCGCGTCGGCGAGGTCGCGTCCCTCGACCGAGAACTGCACGCCGATATAGCGCGAATTGTCCTCGCGATAGATGAACGAGGCGCCGTTCGTCACCTGCAGGTCGGCGAACTCCTTGAGCGGGATCGATTGTCCGCCCGGCGTCGGCACCGGGATGTTTCCGATCTCCTCGGGGTTGTCGCGATATTGCTGGTCGAGGCGGACGACGAGGTCGAACTCCTTTTCGCCCTGCACGACCTGCGTCGCCACGTCGCCGCCGATGGCGGTGGTGATAAGCCCGTCGATGTCCGCGACGTTTAGGCCGTAGCGTGAGATGGCGGCGCGGTTGATCTGGATGTTGAGGCTCGGCTGCCCGAGTTCCTGCACCAAGGTCACGTCCTTGATGCCGCGCACCTGCGCCAGGACTTGCTTGATCTCCTTGCCCTTGCGCTGGAGTACATTGAGATCGGAGCCGAAAATCTTGACGGCAAGCGCGCTCTTCAATCCCGTTTCCGCTTCGTCGACGGCGTCTTCCGCGGGCTGGGTGTAGTTGAAGATGATTCCGGGAAGCGTCTCGAGCTTGCGGTCGATGGCCTCGGTCAGCGCGGCCTTGGTGCGATAAGGCCCCGTCCAGTCCGCATAGGGCTTGAGGCCGACATAGAATTCGACATTGAAGAAGCCGGTCGAATCCGTTCCGTCGTCGGGGCGGCCGAGTTCGGAGGCGACCGTGGTGACGTCGGGAAAGGATTTCAGGATGGCGCGGATCTTGGGCGCGATCTTCGCCGACTCGTCGAACGAGATCGTGTAGGGCATCGTCGCGCGCACCCACAGCGCGCCTTCGTCGAGCTGCGGCATGAATTCCGCGCCGATGCTGGGGATCAGCAGCAGCGACAGAACGAGGATGGCGCCGGAAGCGATGGTCGTCGCCCAGGGCTGTGCGAGACAGAAATCCAGGCCGTCGACATAGGCCGATTTGATGGCCTCGAACACGGCGTTGCGCCGTTCGCGCACGCCCTTGCGCATGAACCAGGAGCACAGCACCGGCAACAGCGTCAGCGTGACGATCAGCGAGCCGACCAGCGCGAAGATCATCGTGTCGGCCATCGGCTTGAACAGCGTGCCCGAAGGTCCCGAGAGCACATAGATCGGCAGGAAGCTGACCACGATCACCGCGACGGCGTAGAACAGCGGCCGGTCGACTTCCGCCGCCGCGTCCTTGACCACTTCCATCACGTTGAGCGGCCGGCCCTGCCGCAGCGCGATCTGGCGGAAGATGTTTTCCACCATGAAGATCGCGCCATCCACCAGGATTCCGAAATCGATCGCGCCGATGGACAGCAGGTTGGCCGAGGCGCCCTGCAGGTCGAGGCAGACGAAGGCGAACAGCAGCGCTAAGGGGATCGTAATCGCGACGATCATCCCCGCCCAGAAATCGTAGAGGAAGAATATGAGAACCACGACGACAAGCAGCATGCCGCGCAGCAGGTTCTGCTCGACGATGCTTGTCGTCAGCGCGATCAGGTCGCTGCGGTCGTAGAACGGAACGATCTTGACGTCCTTGGGCAGGACCTGCTCGTTGAGTTCCTTCGTTTTGGCTTCGACGCCCTTGAGGACATCCTGGGTCTTCTCGCCGGTGCGCATCAGGATGACGCCTTCGACCGCGTCGTCCTGCTTCTCGTAGCCGAATTCGCCCAGCCGCGGCGCGATGCCGATGACGACGCGGCCCACATCCTTCACCAGCACGGGCGTGCCGTCATGGACCAGCAGCACGACTTTGCCGATGTCCTCCAGCGTTTCGAGGCGCCCGGTGCCGCGCACGTAATAGAACTGGCCGCCCTGCGAGTAGAAGCCGCCACCGGCATTGTCGTTATTGGCCGCGAGCGCTGCTTCCACTTGCTGCGCCGACAGGCCGAGGCCCGCGATCCGGATGGGATCGAGCAGCACCTGATATTGCATGGTGCCGCCGCCGAAGCCGGAATCGTCGGCGACGCCGGGGACGGAACGGTATTGCGGCTCGATCGTCCATTCCTCGAAGGTCTTGAGCTCCATCGCCGAGCGGTCGGGGCTTTGCAGCACGTAGCGATAGATCAGACCCGACGGCGAGGAGAGCGGCGACATCGAAGGCGTCACGCCGTCGGGCAGGCCGAGGCCCGTCATCTGGTTGAGAGCCTGCTGGCGCGCGAAATAATTGTCGGTGCCGTCCTCGAAGGTGAGGATGACGTCGCTCAAGCCGTAGAGCGAGATCGAGCGGATCGCGACGGTCTTCGGAATGCCGTTCAATCCGCGCTCGACCGGAACGGTGATCAGCCGCTCGACTTCCTCCGCGGTGTGGCCTGGCCATTGCGTGATCATCTCGACGATGGGCGGCGAGAGGTCGGGATAGGCGTCGACCGGCAGCCGGTCCAGCGCGCGGATACCCGCGCCGACCAGCAGCAGCGTCACCAGGCCCACGAGCAGACGCTGCCCCAGCGACGAGGCGACGATCCGGTTCATGATCGAAGCGGTTCGCGGCGGCGATTCCGGCGTGGTGGGATCGCTCATTGGCTCTGCATGAACTGTACGAAGAGCGCGCCGTCGACCACGATGCGGTCGCCGGCTCCCAGGCCCGCGGCAATGTCGTAGCGGTCGCCGCTGCGATAGCCGAGCGTCACATGACGCCTGGCGAAGCTGCCGTCGCGCGCGGTGACGTAAACGAAGGGCAGGTTCTCGTCGTCGCGCAGGATCGCCGACACCGGGACCAGCAGGCCGCGGCTTTCCTGCTGCGCCTCGATCCGCACGCGGACATACATCTGTTTCTTCAGCAGGTCGGCCGGATTGTCGACGACCACGCGCACGTCCACCGAGCGGGTGTTGGGATCGACCAGGGCCGCGATGTTGTCCACCCGGCCGGCGATCGTCTTGCCGTCGATCCCGGTGTCCACTTCGGCGCGGTCGCCCACGCTCACTGCCGCGAGATCGGCGCCGAAGACCTGCGCCATGACCCAGACGCGCGACAGATCGGCGATGGTGAAGGCCGGCGTGGTGCCGGCCTGCAGCAGCTGGCCGGGCGAGATCAGTTTCTCGGCCACGGTTCCCGCGATGGGCGCGCGGATCGTGCCGTCGCCATGCACGATCCGCCGGCCGCGGCGGATGCTCTCGATCGTGCCGGGATCGACGTTGAGCGAGACGAGGGCCTGACGCGCGGCCTCGCGGTCGGCCTCGGCGCTGATGGCGTCGGTTTGCGCCTGCTCTTCCTCTCGCCGCGCCACGCCCTGATGGGCGAGCAGATCCTTGTCGAGATCGGCAAGCCGGCGCGTGGTCTGCGCGGTGGTGATCGCTTTCTGATAGGCGCTGATGGCGGCCGCGTAGTCGGGCG
>DATNNS010000149.1:0-38625 GCA_035601715.1 Rhizomicrobium sp. | reverse complement strand
GCTGCGCATCTTCTACGACATGCGCAAGGTGCCGGGCCTGAAGAAGAAGCCGTCCACATCCGAGCTGCTCGACTGGCTGAAGCTTCTCTTGAACGAAGACGTGTCGCCCGAGGCGCTGCGCGAGAAGGACCCCACCAAGCTCATTCCCCCGCTCCACGGCGCGCTGCTCAAGAACGAGCAGGACGTGCACCTGTTCGAGCGGCTGGCGTTCCTGGCGCGGCGGGAGACACGAAATTGATCCCATACAAGATATGAGAAACATCTTTCCACTCGTGGTCGCGGTGGTCTTCGGGCTCGCACAACCTGCTTGTGCCCAGAACACGGCTGCCGACACGTTCGCCGACGGCAAGGACGATGCGAAAGTGCATGTCGCATCGGGACTCGTCTGTCCGCTCAAGATCGGGCTGTTCGAGCGCGATTCGGTGGGCGTCGCGGATTCCGAGACCGGCGCGGACTTCTGCGCCTACTCGGCGCTGGACGGCGTCTATGGCACCATCACGCTGACACCGCTCGCTGGCGCCTATGACGCGAAGACGTCGCTGGCGCAGGAATTCACCGAGCAGGAACAGACCGGCGGCAAGATGATCGACGAGAGCCTGCCGCACGGCGCGATGCCCAGCATCTACACACGCACCTATGAGACCGCGAAGCTTGAGGATCTGCATTATCGCGTGTTGTTCGCGGGCGCGGCGGTGGGGCACTGGGCGGTGGAGGCGACCATCGAATTCGCCGATCCGCGCGACACGCCGCAGGAAAAGCTGTTCCTCGAAGCCGTCTACAAGGCCGCGCAAAGTGAGATTGCCGCGAAATAGTGCGGCGCTGTTTTTCGCGCTGGCGTCTTTCGCAGCGCATGCCGATCCGGCCGGCAAGATTGGGGATGCGCTGGCCGCGGCCTACCCCGACCGCATCGCCGGGTTCAACCTCACCGAGATCGAGTGGCGCGACGGCGTGCATATGCCCATCGGCCAGAGCGATCCCAACAAATCCTTCGCCGATCTGCTGACCCACGCCACGCTCGCCGATCAATTCCGCCTCGCCTATCCGGCGGGCGCGCCCATCGCTGCGCCGCTGCTTGATTTCGATCCGGGCCGCTTCCGCAACAAAGCGTTCTTCGACCGGTTGTATGGCGATTGCCGCAAAGGCGAGGTGGAGAAAAACCTCGTCTCCGTCGCTTGGCTGCCGAACAGCTGGGGGCACATGGTCAAGTTCGCGCCGCGCGCCGCGGAGGCGTTGCGTGCCGTCTCCGCCGAGATCGACGTGCTGCCGGCCGACATCAAGCGCGCCGCGTTCCCCATCGCCGGCACCTATGCCTGCCGCGGCGTGGCTGATGCCGGCCAGCCTTCGATGCACGCCTATGGCGCGGCGATCGATCTCAATCTGGCGTTCTCGCAATATTGGCTGTGGGATCAGCAGAAAGGCCACTTCGGCTGGGCCAACCGCATGCCGCGCGAGATCGTCGGCATCTTCGAGCGCCACGGCTTCGTCTGGGGCGGCCGCTGGTATCACTACGACACCATGCATTTCGAATATCGGCCGGAGTTGGTGCCCATCAAAAACTGATTGTCATTCCCGGCGAGCGCGCCACTGGCGCGCGAGGGAAGGGGACCCAGGCACCCAACAATTCGAGGTGGGAAAGACCTGGGTCCCCTTCCCTCGCCGCGCAACCGCGCGGCTCGCCGGGGATGACACCGTTGGTGTAAAGGGGAAAGTCGGTCATACTGGCCTCAACCGCCATTGACGTGAGCCACCCATGTTCTTCCAATTCTTCGACGAGCTCCGCGCCGCCCGCATCCCCGTCACGCTGAAGGAATATCTCGCGCTGATGGATGCGCTGGACAAGGGCGTGATCGATCTGAAGATCGACGAATTCTATTATCTGTCGCGCACGGCGCTGGTGAAGGACGAGCGCAACCTCGACAAGTTCGACCAGGTGTTCGGCCATGTCTTCAAGGGGCTCGAAGGGATCGACGCGTCACTGCTCGCGCAAATCCCCGAGGAGTGGCTCAAGGCGCTGACCGAGAAATTCCTCACCGAGGAAGAAAAGAAGCAGATCGAGGCCATGGGCGGCTGGGACAAGCTCATGGAGACGCTCAAGCAGCGCCTGGAAGAGCAGAAGAAGCGCCACGAAGGCGGATCGAAGATGATCGGCACCGGCGGCACATCTCCGTATGGGGCGAACGGCTACAATCCCGAAGGCGTGCGAATCGGCCAGGACAAAGGACGTCACGGCAAGGCGGTCAAGGTCTGGGACAAGCGCGAATACAAGAACCTGGATGACAGCGTCGAGCTCGGCACGCGCAACATCAAGGTGGCGCTGCGCCGATTGCGCAAATGGGCGCGGCAGGGCGCGGAGGTCGAGCTCGACCTGCCCGGTACGATCAAGGACACCGCGAACAAGGGCTATCTCGACCTCAAGCTGATTCCCGAGCGCCACAATACGGTGAAGGTATTGCTGTTCTTCGACATCGGCGGCTCGATGGACGCCTATATCAAGCTCTGCGAGGAATTGTTCAGCGCCGCCAAGACTGAATTCAAGCACATGGAATTCTTTTACTTCCACAATTGCCTTTACGAGTCGTGCTGGAAGGACAATCGCCGCCGCCACAACGAGAAGAGCCAGACCTGGGACATCCTTCACAAATTTCCCCACGACTACAAAGTGATCTTCGTCGGCGACGCGACGATGAGCCCGTACGAGATCACCTATCCCGGCGGCAGCGTCGAGCATTGGAACGAGGAAGCCGGCGCGATGTGGCTCGACCGCGTGACGCAGATCTACGAGCATGTCGTGTGGCTGAACCCGGTGGCGCAGAAGCATTGGGACTACACGCCGTCCATCGGACTGATCGACCAGATCATCGGCAACCGCATGTTCCCGCTGACCTTGCAGGGGCTGGACAATGCGATGAAGGAGCTGAACCGCTGATGGCGCCGCCCGGCGCGACCGTTCGCACGGCCGTGGCGGCAGACAGCGCGCCACTGTCTCAGACACTGGCGCGCGCCTTCTACGACGATCCCGTCTTCTCGTTCTTCCTGCCCGACGATTCCACGCGGCTCGCGAAGCTTGAGACCGTGATGCGCATCATCTTCAAGCTCGGCCAGCCCCACGGCGCCTGCTACACGACCGGCAATTATGAATCGGTCACGCTATGGCGGCCGCCGAACGAATGGGACGTTCCGTTCTGGGCCTACATCACCAACGGTCCGGCGTTGCTGTCGGCCTTCGGCGGCGGCATTCTGCGCGTGCTCTCCACCATGGACATGATGGAGAAAAGCCATCCGCACGAGCCGCACTGGTATCTGCAGACCATCGGCACCGATCCGAAATTCCAGGGCAAGGGTTATGGCGGCGTCATCATGCGCCACACCCTTGCCACCGCCGACGCCGCACACATGCCCTGCTATCTGGAGTCCAGCAAGGACACGAACATCCCGATCTATCAAAGCTTCGGCTTCGAGCTGACCGGCGAGATGCGGGTGCCGGGCGGCCCCAAGATCTGGCCGATGTGGAGAAAGCCCCGGTGAACCGGCGCGCAATGGGCGGGGCTGTGCTGGCGGCGGCGATTTCGGCCTGGTCCGTCGCAAGCGCGCAACCGCCGGCGGCTGGACAGGCCATCTCAGTCACCGGCACGCGCGCGATTTCGCTGACCGGCGTGCAACGGCCGTCCGAAATCTGGATCGACAATCTGAAAAAACTTCCGCGGATCACCGTCTCGATTTCGCAAGCCACCGATCATGGCCCGGTCGATGCGCGCTTCGCCGGTGCGTTGCTGTGGGCGATTATTGACGATGCGGGCTGGGTGAACGGCGCGCAGAAGAATGCCTATTTACGCCACACCATTCTCGTCACCGGCCAGGACGGCTATGCAGCGGCGCTCAGCGAAGGCGAGATCGACCCCAAGCTCGAGGGCAAGCAGGTCATCCTGGCTTACGAGAAAGACGGCGTGGCGCTCGATGCGCCGCGCCTCGTTGTGCCCGGCGATGCGCATGCCTCGCGCGGCGTGCACGACGTCGTTTCGATCGCGGTGCAGTGATGGCGGCGATGGATACGTCTTCCTGCAAGCAGCCGGCCGGCGTCGTGGCGCCGGTGATCGATTCGCACCGTTGCGAAGGCAAGGAAGATTGTGTCCGCGTCTGTCCCTACGACGTGTTCGAAGTGCGCAAGCTGACGAACGCCGAGCGCTCAGCGCTGCCGTTCTTCGTGCGCCTGAAGGTCGCCGTGCACGGCGGCAAGCAGGCGTTCGCGGTGCATGCCGAGCGCTGCCATTCCTGCGGGCTATGCGTCGCGGCGTGCCCGGAAAAGGCGATCCGGCTGGCAAGGATTTGAATTCTTCGCTTCAGGCCTTGCGGAAGTTCGCCGTGTAGGCGAAGCGCGGACCGAAGCGTTCTTCGAAAACGAGGCCTGTGCCGTCGGCCATATTCCGCAAAGCCTCGAAGCGCACATAATCGGGATCGCCGGCCAATTCGCTGACGGAGAGTCTCCCGCCGGGCTTGAGCACGCGCGCGGCTTCGGCGAGCGCGCGGGCGGGATCGCCCACTTCGCCCAGCACCGTCACCAGGAACGCAGCATCGAAGCGGTCGTCCGCGAAAGGTAGCGCCTTGGCGTCGCCCTGATGGCGTTCGGTGTTCGAGAGCCCGCGCCGCTTCAGTCTGCGCTCGGCGATATCGAGCATTTCGGACTGATAGTCGAACAGCACAAGCTTGCCGCGCGCGAGATACTGCGCCACCGCCGGACTGAAATAGCCCGGGCCGCAGCCGATCTCGAGCACGCTGTCGCTGGGCTTAAGGCCCATGCGCCGCAGCAGCCGGCTCGGCGAAAGTTGAATCGCGCGGAACGGAAGCAGCAGAAAAAACGCATATTTCGCCGGGTAGATTCCCTTGCCCGACAGGCGCTGCCAGGCCGTCAATTCGTTGTCATCCGCCATGGTCTTGCGCCCGCCACGCGATCCTGTTCCGATCATAGCCCGCCATCGGAGGATAGCCATGCTCAAGGTCCATCACCTCAACAATTCCCGCTCGCAGCGGATCCTGTGGCTGCTCGAAGAGCTCGGCGTGCCTTACGAGATCGTGCCGTACACGCGCATGAGCCCGGTGCCGCTGGCGCCGCCGGAGTTGAAGGCGGTGCATCCGCTGGGCAAATCGCCCGTCATCACCGATGCCGGCAAGACCATCGCCGAATCCGGCGCCATCGTCGAATACATCATCGACACCTACGGCAAGGGCCGCATGAAACCGAAAGCGGGCAGCGACGATTACTGGAAATATATCGAGTGGATGCATTACGCCGAAGGCTCCGCGATGCTGCCGCTGCTGCTGGCGCTCTATACCGGCATGCTGGGCGACGGCGCGGCGGCGCTCAAGCCGCGCGTCGACGGTGAAATCGCCAATCACCTGGCTTATCTGGAATCCGGCATCAAGGGCCGGCAATTCTTCGTCGGCAACGATCTGACCGGCGCTGACATCCAAATCCTGTTCGTGCTCGAAGCGGCCGGCGCGCGGCTCGCGCCCTATCCCGAGCTCGTTAAATACCGCGCTCGCATGCAGGAGCGCCTGGCCTACAAGCGCGGCATCGAAAAAGGCGGGCCCTACGCGCTGATGAGCCGCTAGGACCCGGCGTGATTATTGCGACACCGGCCCAATATTGCGCGGGCGCAAATTGAAGTCCGCCGCCCGCCCGCCTAGACTTGGCGTGGGGGTGATGTGGACATGAACGCGCGGCTATTCGCCGGATTTTTGCTGGCCAGTGTCGCCGCCGGTGTCGCGGGGGGCGCTCTTGCGAGCGCCTATTCCGATTTCAATGCCGGCATCGCGGCGCACAATCACGGCAACTGGGACGAAGCCATCCGCCGCATGAACCTGGCGCTCGCGGCGCCCGACCTGCTGGCGAGCTTCCGGGTGCCGGCCTATATCGATCGCGGCGACGCCTATCTGGGAAAAAAGGACTGGGCCGCCGCAACGGCGGATTACAGTGCGGCGCTGGCTTTGGATCCGGACGATCTGGAAGCTTTGCTGCGGCGCGCCGCCACATATGGTCGCCAGAAGAAATACGACGCCGCGATCGCGGATTATACCAGCGTCATCCGCCTTTTACCGGGCGACGCGGTGGGCTATGCCGCGCGCGGATTCCTCTATGAGGAAGAAGACAATCTCGATCCGGCGATCGCGGACTTCACCGCCATCATCGGTTTGGCGCCACAGTCCGATTTCGGCTATTCGCTGCGCGGCAATGCCCTGCGTCGCAAGGGCGACTACGAAAAGGCGATCGCTGACCAGGACAAGGCCGTCGATCTCGACGACAAATCGCCGGGCAATTATTTCGAGCGCGCGCAGACCTATCTGGACGAAGGCGAATATCGCAGCGCGATCAGCGACGCCATCGACGGCCTCAGGCTCAAGCCTGACGATTCCGACGGTCGCCTGCAATTGGGCCTGGCGCAGTGGGAATATGGGCGGTTTTCCGATGCGACCGCGACATTTGCCGGCATTGTGAAGGCGCAACCCCAATTCGCCTATGGCGTGTTGTGGCGCGCGCTGGCGCAGGCCAAAAGCGGCGAGGCTTACGATGCCGAATTCGCGAAGAACGCGGCGGCGCTTGATCTTTCCAAATGGCCGGCGCCGTTGATCAGGCTCTATCTGGGGCAGGCCACGGTCGACGACGCGGTTAAGGCGGCGGCGTCCTCCGATCCCGACACGCTCAAGAACCAGACCTGCGAAGCGGATTTCTATGCCGGCGAATGGCAATATCTGCACGGCAACCAGGCCGCGGGCCTGGGCTTGCTCCAGGCAGCCCAAGCCGGCTGTCGGCATGATTTCGTGGAATATGATGCGGCGGTCACTGAATTGAAGCACCTCAAATGAGCCCGCGAGACGCCTGGATTCTGCTTGCGGTGTTGTCGTGCTCCGGCGCGGCCGCGCAAGACGTCGCGCCGCCGCCCGCGCCCGCTTCGCCGCCGCCTTGCAAGCTCCTGCGCCTTAGCGAGCTCGACCTGGTGACGCAGCCCAACGGGCTGATCTCCGTGCCGGCCTCGATCGACGACCATACGGTTTTCCTGGAGGTCGATACCGGCGATATCCGCAGCATCGTCACCTCGACCGTCGCCGATTCGCTGCATCTGGACCGCGATCGCAGCAGGATGATTTTCGAGCTGCTGGGCGGCGTGCAGATCGACCAGATCGCCTATTCGCATTCCTTCAAATTGGGAACGCTGACGACGGGGCGTTTTCCCTTCCTGGTACTGGCGGCGTCGGCGCTGAACCCCGACACCGGCGGACTGCTCGGCCCCGACATCATGAGCAATTACGATGTCGACATCGATTACGCCCACGCCAAATTCAAGCTGTTCTCTCAGGACCATTGCCCCGGGCAGGTCGTCTACTGGACGCATGACAATTACGCTCAGGTTCCCATGCGGGTGGACCGTAACTGGCATATCTTCGTGCCGGTCACGCTGGACGGGAAGCCGCTCACCGCCGTCATCGACACCGGCGCGGAGCGCTCCAGCATGAGCCTGGCGGTGGCGAAGGAGATTTTCGGCATAGATGCGGACAATCCGGCCATCGCCAAGCATGCGGACATCTCGGTGAACGGCACTGCGCCGACCACGGTCTACAACTATCCCTTCGCCTCGCTGACACTGGAAGGCGTCGCGGTGCTGCACCCCGACATCGATATCCTGCCCGAGGAGACCTTCGGCAAGGGCAATCCGCAACTTTTGATCGGCGCCAGCGTGCTGCGCCAGCTGCACATCTACATCGCCTACAAGGAGCAGATGCTCTATGCGACGGCGGCGGAGGCGAAATAGTGATCGACCATGTCTCGCTCGCCGTCAGCGAGCTGGCGCGGAGTGCAGCATTCTACGAGCGTGTGCTGGCGCCGCTGGGCCTGCTGCCGCTTGTCGATCGCGCGCCCGCGAGCGTGGGCTTCGGCAGGAAATATCCCGAGTTCTGGCTCAACGCGCGGGGCAGCCTCGCGCCGCAGCCGGACAACACTGGAACCCATATCTGCCTGCGCGCGCCCGGCGAGGCGGCGGTGCGCGACTTCCATGCCCGCGCGCTCGCCCATGGCGGGCGTTCGGCCGGCGAACCCGGGCCGCGCCAGGCGGCCTTCGCCACCTATTTCGGTGCGTTCATCTTCGATCCCGACGGCAACAAGATCGAGGCGGTGTATTTCGCCAAGCCTGATTGACGGCATTAACCGCTACCGCGAAGGAATAAAGCGGCGGCTTGACAGAACGAAGGCGAGCCGCTACCTGTGATTGTATGGAACATACCACGAACATATTGACGGAACATGACGCCGGCGGAGAGAGGAAGTGTCCGATTCCGGCGAACAATTATATTGCGCCCAAGCGCCGCGTCGGGGCCCCGAACGGCAATCGCAATGCCTGGAAACATGGCGAGCGGTCGGGCGAAGCGATTGCGCGGCGGCGTTGGCGGCGGCTGTTTCTTGCAGAAACCAGGATGATGATCGCCGAAGCAAAGCTTTATCTTGCCGAGCGCCGGCTGGAGGAAACGCTACGCCGCCGCCGAAAACCGGTCCTTGGCGGCGGCAAGCCGGCCTTCGGCTTTCACATGGCTGCCCGCGGCGGCGAGGCCGAACAGCGGCATGTTGCCGTAGAGCGTCTCGAACTTGCTGGGCTCGACCAGATAGGTCTCGTGCCAGATGCCGACGGCGCCGTTGTTGCCGACGCGGCGGTTGAATTCCGCCCAGGCGGGGAAATGCGCGGCGGATTTGTCGTGGGCGTAAGCGAGCAGCTCGTCGAACGAATTCCAATATTGCTGGACCATAACAACCGGCGGCGAGACGTAAGTGCGATGCCACAACAGGCCCGAGCCCGGCTTGGCTTCGAGCTCGGCCAGCATGCGCGGCATGGCGCGCGTGACGGGCCACCATTTTCCCACGGCGAGCGGCTTGTTGATCCGCATGCCGATCAGGAACAGCACGACAGGCTTTTCGATGCGCGCGGTGAAACGGCCGTCGAAGACTTTGCTCATGGGGCCGTTCTCACAACGTTATCTGGAAGACGCGCTGCAGCAGGAAGGCATAGACCGCGTAGATTGCGGTTGTCAGCGCGACTGCCGCCGCGAAGCTTGGCCAGAACCCGAGGCCATAGCGGATGCCGAGCGGCAATGCGGCAAGGAACACGCAGCCCGGCGGCAACAGCAGCAGCACGCTCCAGGCATAGTGACCGGCGCGGGCGGAATCGCCGGTGTCGAGATAGAGCCAGGCAATCGTCAGTGCCGAGGTCAGCGGCAGTCCGACCAAAAGCGCCGACGCGAAGTTCGACCGCTTGGCAAGTTCGCTCACGCCGACAATGAAGGCGGCGGTTGCGAGCGCCTTGAGCGCGAATGCGAGGACGGGGTTCATGCCTTGGCGGCCTGGCCCCAATAGTTGAACCCGGCGAAGCGCGGCGTGCCGGGAAGATACATGGTTTGCAGGTCCTCGATCCGGAAGCCGCCATCGGCGATCAGTTTGGGAATTTGACGGCCGACATGGCAGCCGCCGCCGATCGCTTTCCAGGCCGGCGTCAGGCGCCGCTGCCAGCGGCGCACATTTTCATCCGGCGCTTCGCCGTGCTCGCAGAAGATCATGCGGCCGTTGGGTTTCAACACGCGGCGCATTTCGCCGAGCGCTTTCATCACGTCGGGAATGGTGCAAAGCGTATAGGTGATCAGCACCGTATCGGCGGCCTCGGCATCGAGCGGAATCTGCTCGCCGGGCAAGTCGATGAATTCCAGCGGGATGGGCGATTGCGCGACGCGCTCGGCGGCGCGCACCCGCATCTCACGCGACGGCTCGAGCGCCCACAGATGTGTCACCTTCGCCGCATCGTAGAACGGCAGATTGTGGCCAGCGCCGAATCCCACTTCGAGCACGCGCCCCTCGGCGCGCGGCACGACCTTCTTGCGCTGATAGCGGATCGGCTTGGTGCCCATCGCCGCGTTCAGGAAGCGCGGCAGGATATGGCGGTCGTAGAAGCCCATGGCGATTCCTCCGGCGGCAATCTACCGCATTCGCCCGAGATTTCGATCATGTGGCGTCCGATTTCCGGATCGATCAGCTGTCCGGCCGGTGCTCCAGCAGATCGCCGGGCTGGCACTGCAGCACGGTACAGATCTTCTCCAAGGTGGCGAAGCGCACGCCCTTCACCTTGCCGCTCTTGAGCAGCGAGAGATTGGCCTCGGTGATGCCGATGGTCTCGGCGAGCTCCTTGGAGCGCATCTTGCGGCGCGCCAGCATGACATCGAGATTGACGATGATCCCCATCACACGAAACTTTCGTTTTCTTCGGCGACGCGGCGCGCCTCTGCCATCACGCGCGCGATCACATAGCTGGCGCCGGCCAGGAACAGCACCTGCACGTCATCCGAGCCGAACCCCAGGGATATCTCCCGGTGACCCGGTCCGTGATAATAGTTGAGCAGGAACGAGATCGGCGCCTGCATCACGAACGCCGCGATCACGTTCCAGAACAGCGCCGCCGTCACCTGGCTGAGCGCGCGCAAGGCGCCGGCCGAGAAGATCTGGCCTTGCGCGAAACAGCGGAAGAGACGCGCCAGCGCGAGCAGCCCCCAGCTCGCGATCGCCGCCGGCACCAGCGCGAAGACGAGCGCCAGCGCCCTGTCGGTCAGCGGCACGGCCGCCAGCAGATCGGCGCCCAGATGGTTGATACGCATGTCCAGGAGGCGGGTGCGATCGGGGAACAGGAAACACAGGATCACGGCAGCCGGCGCGATGACGGCGCCCATGAGCGAAAGCCATGCCATGACGCGGCTGGCGCGCACCAATTGGCTGGAAACAATCATCGTTTCTCTCCCTTTTTTCTCTCAGCCGCCCAACACGCTGCTGCACGCCTGCCGCGAATTGGCGATGAAACTCTGGACAGCAATGCTGGTCTTTGCCGCCGGCAGATAGCCGATGTCGCGCGTTCTGCCCCGGTCGAGCACGCGATAGACTCGGCGAATGCGCGAATCCAGATCGGGCGGCGATAGCCGCGCGACGATCTTCATGCCGTCACGCAGGCCCGCGGCATAGGCCGGGCCGTTCGGATCAGCGCCCTTGACGATCTGTCCGTTCGTAGCCGTCGCCGCGGCATCGAAGCCATAGGTGAATACGGGGATGCGCGCGGTCGCCACCGTTCCGCACGGCGCGAATGTATCCCTGGGCAGCCAGATTTGCTCGCCGTGTTCGATGAAGCGCGTAATGTCGCCGCGTACGTCCACGCCATGCGCCGCCATGGCAGCGACGAAGTTTTCGTCCGCCGTCTTCCCGGGTCTCGCTCTCCCTCTCGTCCGCATGTCATGAATGATCGCGTTCATGCCGCCGGCGATCGCCGCTTTGCGAAGGCGCCAGTCCCAATAGGCGGCCATCAGCGAGCCGCGCTGATAAGGAAGCTGCTGGATGTCGGGATTGCTGAAGAATTCTCGCGCGATGCGCGCGTTCGGCGCCGTTCTAACCGGCGAGACGTCGTAATCATGCAGCAGGGCATTGAAGCGCGAAACATAGCCATCGAGGCGCCAGATCCGCGAGCCCAGCAACACGCGGCGGGCAAAATAATCGGTGAAGCCTTCGGTGAGCCAGGCGGTGCCCTGCGGCTCGGACTTGGGCCAGGCGCCGAGCTGGGCCGGTATCCAGGTGTGCATGCGCTCATGGGCGAGGCCGTAGACGATGCGGCTGTCGTCCACGCTCCTGGCGAGCGCCGGCGTCAGGAAAAATGCGAAGCCACCGTCCAGACCCTCGCCGCCTGCCGTGCCGGTGATGCCGTTGCTGGCCAGCGGCAGCACGGTGATGAGATAGGGCGCCGGCGCATCGCCCCAATAAGCCTGCTCGGTGTCGACAATCGCCCGCGCGCGGCGGACGAAATCTGCGTCGCTGAAGTGCCATTCACCGCGCAAGGCAACGCGCAACGGTCCCGAACGCAAGACGCGCCAGTCGCCGCCGACCGTTACGCTCGCGCGTATATCCTTGATCGTCAGCGGCGCGCGCTCGAGCGTGGAGGCAAGCGTCCAACCGTTGGGCGCGGGCCCGAAACGAAAGGTCACGGGTTCCTTGTCGCCCGATGATGCCAGCGCGAAAACCGTGCTGCCGAGAAGATGGAAATAGCCCGGCTGGACAACTGCGCGTTGATAGCTCGCCTCATTCTGCCCCGGCGCGCCTTTCCAATCCTGCACCACGTCGTAGTGGATGGCGACGCGCGCATGGGGATCGGAGCGGACGATGATCTTCGTGCGCGAGCCGCCGGGCAGCAGCCGTGCATGGCTGCCGCTGACCGACAGGTTCTGTATTCCACGCCAGAGTCGCTCCTGGCCCACGCTGTGATCGGGAAGATCAATCGTTGTGCGGCCCGCCGCGCCGGCCGTCAGGCTGAGATCGATCCCGACCGCGACCAAAGCGCCGTTCCTGAAGCGGGGCGTCAGCGTATAGTCCGTGGCGGCAGAGGCGCTTTGCGAGGCAAGACAAGCGAGCGCTGTCGCGCGCACGATGCACCGGAACGTTTTGCGGATTCTCATCGCCTCGCTCACGGCAGCTTGTCGCCATAGATGGCTTTGTAGATGCAGTCGGTCTGGTGGGTGAGCTTCTCGGCCGCGCAGGGATCGACGGTGTTGCGGATGCGCTCGGCGCGCTCCATGGCGCTCATCACATGCGGCGCCTTGACGACCAGCGACGCGGTCTCTTTCGCATCGTGGTCGTAGCTCCAGGGCCCGTGGCCGCAGGCCGCGCGTTGCTCGGCATCGAGGCTGTCGTAGTTCGATGCGCCGCAGCCTAGCGACGCCCCAAGTCCCTGCAACGCGGCGTCCGGCAATTGCGGGACCGGCGGCAGCGCCAGGGCGCGCCGAGGTGTCGTGCTGCGCTGGGAGGGTGTGGCTGCGACGCTCGGCGCGGCCGGTTTTTGCTTCGCGGGTTTCGGCGGCGGCAGCGGCGTGAGCACGAGCATGGTTTCGCGCTCTGGCGGCGAGGGCGCGGTGGAGAGGTTGGCGCGAACAAGAAAGGCAATCACAAACACATGCAGCGCCAGGACCGCCGCCGCGGCGAGAACTTTCTGCGGGTTGTCCTTCCACCCCATGCGGCCTTCCAGCTGACTTCGGCTGGCTATAGCACGGCTATTTATTATCGCAAAACAATAATATCATTCCGGGGCGATGGTGACTTTGATCCCATCCAGCTCGTCCTTGCAGGTGATCTGGCAGGACAGGCGTGAATTGGGTTCGACGGCCAGCGCCATGTCGAGCATGTCGATCTCGGCGTCGGAGCGCGGCGGCAATTTCCCGTACCAGCCGTCCTCGACATAGACATGGCAGGTGGCACAGGCACACGCCCCGCCGCATTCGGCGGCGACCGGTAGACCGGCGTCGCGCAGGATTTCCATCACGCTCCAGCCGTCGCGGCCTTCGAGCACATGCTCGGCGCCCTTGCGGTCGATGGCCCTAATCTTCATGGAAACCCATCTTCATGCCACGCCCAGTTTCTTCTGCAGGCTCGACGACGATGTCGTGTACTGAAAGCGCAGCTTCTCATTCGGCTTGCAGATGTGGAACGCGGCCTGCGCCATCAGGGCGGCTTCATGGAAACCCGAGAGGATGAGTTTCAGCTTTCCCGGATAGGTGTTGATGTCGCCAATGGCGAAGATGCCGGGTGTCGCGCTCTCGAACTTCGCGGTGTCCACCGCGATCAGATTCTCATGCAGGTTCAGGCCGAATTCCGCGATGGGGCCAAGCTTGATGGTGAGGCCGAAGAAGGGCAGGAACGCATCGGTCTCGTGCCGCCATTCCTTCTTGTCGGCATCGGCGAGCGTGACGGCTTCGAGCCGGCCGTCGGCGCCGTGCAGCGCTTTGACGCTGGCGACCTGGAATTTGACCTTGCCCGCATCGACCAGTTCGCGCATGCGGTTGACGCTATGTTGCGCCGCGCGGAAGCCGTCGCGGTGGTGCACCAGCGTCAGCGACTTGGCGATGGGCGCGAGGTTGAGTGTCCAGTCGAGCGCGCTGTCACCGCCGCCGGCGATCAGAACATGCTTGTCCTTGAACGCATCCATCTTGCGCACGGCATAGTGCACGCTCTTTCCTTCGTATGCATCGATGCCGGCGATGGGCGGACGCTTGGGCACGAAGCTGCCGCCGCCCGCGGCGATGACGATCACTTTGGCGGTGATCTCGTTGTCCGCATCGGTGGCGAGCTTCCAGCGGCCGTCGGGAAGCTTTTCGAGGCTGCTTGCCATCTGCGACAGATGGAACGTCGCGCCGAACGGCTTGATCTGCTCCATCAGCCGGTCGGCCAGTTCCTGTCCGGTGACGATGGGAAGGCCGGGGATGTCATAGATCGGCTTCTCGGGATAGAGCTCCGTCAATTGCCCGCCGGGCCGGTCGAGGATGTCGATGAGATGCGCCTTGAGGTCGAGCAGGCCGAGCTCGAAGACGGCGAAAAGCCCGATGGGCCCGGCGCCCACGATCGCGACATCGGTTTCGACACTGCTCATCTATTCACAATCAGGCTTTGTGGAAGAACGGAAAGCATCATCGATATATGTACAAACGCGGCCGCGAACAATGGCGGCGTCGTGACACGGCGTCGCGTGGTTCAGCGGCCCAGATAGGCCTGGATGAAGATCTGCACCGCATGGGCGTTGATCTTGAGCGCGGCCAGGGCGCGGCCGGCGCCGTCATGATCGGCGAATAGATCGATCGGCTCGGCGGCGGCGGCGGCGTCCGCGAAGCCGAATGCGCCGATGCCGCGCGCGGCGCCTTTCAGCGAATGGGTGACTTCCTTCCAGGATTTCGCATCGCGCGCCTCGAGGATGGAATTGAGCCGCGCCACGAGATCGTTCACCTGCGTATCGAACAGCTGCAGCACTTCGGCATTGATCGCCGAATCCCCGCCGGTGTAACGGGCGAGATGAGCCATATCGACGGGGCGCTGAACGGTTGTCATGGCGCGATGTTGCACTCTGAGCGTTCAAGGCGGCGTTAAACACCCTGTCTCAATTCGGGACAGCACGCCAATGCTCCGCCCGGATACGCGGAAAATCGCTAAATGCCCGCCCGCATCATGTGGCCGCGGCCGCCCAATCGCAATCCGTCCGCGCGGTTCTGGAAATAGCGCGCGTTGAGCGCGGCGGCATCGAAATCCTCGATGCGCGAAAAGCCGAGTTCGCGCAACGACCGCGCCAGATCGTCCGGGGTGAACAGGCTCTTGAACGGTTCGCCGGCGGCGGCAACGCGCGCGGCCATCGCGTGGAAGCCGGCATTGGCTTCGCCGGCACGCGGCGGTTCGGCGAAGTCGAACGCGATCGCACTGCCGGGTTTGAGCGAAGCAACGAAAGACAGCGTGCCCATCACCGCCGCGCGCGTCAGATAAGGCGTGACGCCGAGCCAGGCGAAGAAAGCCGGCTTGCCGAAATCGAAGCCGGCACGCGCAAGCCCGTCGGATATCGTCTCGCGTTCGAAATCCACCGGCGCATAGGTGACGGCCTTGGGAATGTCGATCGCGACTTCCCGCAGCCGCGCCCGCTTCCAGCCCTGGGTCGCGGGATGATCGATTTCGAAGACGGCAAGACCGTCGAAGGCCTGCGCGCGCTGATAGGCGAAGGTGTCGAGCCCCGCGCCGAGGATCGTATATTGGCGGACGCCGGCCGCATAAGCCTCGGCCAGCGAGTCCTCGGTGAAGCGGCTGCGCACGGCGATGAACGCGCGCAGGAAGGACAGATCGGCCATGGCATGCGGATCGCGGCCCGCGCGCAGTTCGCCCGCCGCTTCGCGGCCGACGATGCGCAGCGCCAGCGGATCGGCAAAGACAGGCGGACGGTCGACCAGCTGATGGGCGGCGCGGTGCAAGGCGGCGCCCTGGGCGGTCCGGCTGGGCTGATTGGCTTCCATGCGGCAACTTTCGCGTGCGATTGCGCTGATTGTCGCGCCGATCGGGCAATCAAGGAAGCTCTCGCCGACAAGGATTTGAATGGTTAAGGTGCCCCCGGGCTTGATCGAAGGAACCTCCCCGTGGCCACCGAGCGCAACCAGCCGGTCCTGTTGCAAACCGCCGCCGAAAGCTTCGCCGAAGAGGCCAAGCCCTTCGCGCCGTCGCGTCATGCGCCGCAAGGCATCGGCGCCCTGGTTTTCGCGCTGACCCTTGGTGCGTTCTGGATGGGGGCGGCGGCGGCGTATCTGTGGGGCTATCTCGGACCCAACGGTCTTTCGCATCTCGACGTGCAGCAGATCGCGCTGCTCGCTTTCGCCACCGTCGTGCCGCCGATGCTGATGGTGGTGACGGCTTGGGCGTTCGCGCGCGGCGCGCAGATGAGCGTCGCCGCCGAAGCGCTGGCCGAGTTGACCGACAAGCTGTTCTCCGCCGACGAAACCGCCTCGCGCACCGCTGCGCGGCTGGGCCGCGCCGTGCGCCGCGAGCTCGACGGATTGAATGCGGGACTCGATGGCGCGTTCTCGCGGCTGCGCGCTCTGGAAACCGTTCTCGAAAACAATATCGCCGCTCTCGACGAAGCCGGCGCGCGCGCCGACGTGCGCGCCGAAGCGGTTGCCTCGCGGCTGACGCAGGAGCGCGAACGCATCGAAACCGTCGCGGGTTCGCTGAGCGATGTGGCGACGCGCGCCAGCGAGGTCGTCGCCGGCCGCGCCGCACAATTGAAAGCCAGCATCGAAACCGCGGAGAGCGCGCTCAAATCCGCCGGCATCTCGCTCGACAGCCAGGCTGCCAGTTTCCGCGCCTCCGCGGAAGCGGCGTCCGAGGCGCCGCATTCCATCGCGCTCGAACTGGACCGCCAGGCCAAGCGCATCGAGACGGTGTCGGACGCCGCGATGGCGCGCGCCGAATTCCTGCTCGGCCGCCACGAGCGCCACCGTGCGGCGCTCGGCGATCTGCTGGAGAAGCTGAAGGAGGAAAGCACCGCCTTCGAAGGCGCGCTCGGCGCCGAGCGCGCCTCGATGGAGCAGGCGATCAACGCGCTGAGCGGCCAGGCGCAGAAATTCTCCGGCCTCGCCAACGAGACCGACCGCCAGCTCGAGCTGATCATGGCCAACGCGGCGGCGCGCGCCACGCAGTTGACCGCGAGCTTCGGACGCGAAGCCGAGCGCATGAAAGAGACCAGCGACAGCGCCACCGCGACGTTGGCGCGGCTGGTGGATTCGCTGCACGATGCGGGCGCCGGCGCCCAGACGCTGATCGGCGAGACCGCCTCGGAAGCGAAGTCCAACGCCAAGGCGCTGGTCGGCGAGGCGATGGCGGAATGCGAGCGGCTGCTGCGCACGGCCGGCGAACTCGCGCGCGAAGCCAACCAGATCCGCACCACGCTGGCCGCCACGGTCGGCGATGTGGAGAAGCATCTGCTGACCCTGCCCGGCGTCGCCCAGCAGGAAGCCCAGCGCGTGCGCGAAATGGTGAAATCGGAGACCGACGAGATCCTCGATCTGTCGGCGCGCACGCTCTCGACGATTCACGCCCGCACGGCGTCCCGCAGCGGCCTCAAGCTGCCGCAGGACAATGCGCCTGCCGCCGAACAGGCGGAAAATGAAGGCCTGATCGGGCTCGCCCGCAAGCTGACGCAGCGGCCCAGGAAATCGCTGCCGCTGCCGCCGGAATCGGGCACCGGCGCCAAATCCTGGAACATGCGCGCGTTGCTGGCCGCGGCGGAAGGGGGCGAGGCGCGGGCGAAAGAATTGCGTCCGGCAGCGGCGGCCGCGATGGGCGCGCTGCAGGCCGCACTCGCCGATCTCGCCGTCGATCTCGATCCGATGATGGCCGAGACGCAGCCGGGCGAGGAAGACTGGCGGCGCTATCTTTCCGGCGACCGCTCGGTTTTCGCGCGCAAGCTGGCGCAATCGATCGATACCGGCAGCGTTGATCGCATCGCGACGCTCTACCGCGAGAGCGCCCGCTTCCGCGAAGCGTGCGACACTTATCTGGACGAATTCGAGCAGATGCTGGCGCGCGCCCGCGAAGGCGACGGCGGCGGCTTGCTCGCCTCAACCATCCTCAGCGCCGATACCGGCAAGATTTATCTCGTGATCGCCTATTCGCTAGGGCGGCTGTCATAACCGCCTGAGCCGCGCCGCATAGAAGCCGTCCATCCCGCCTTGCTCGGCGAGATGACAGGGCAGCGTGCGCAAGTCGCCAGCCGGCGAAATGAGCTCTTTCAGTCCGAACAATTCGGATTCGGCGACGGGCACGCGCGCAAAACTTTCGCCGCGGCTGAGGAAATCGGCGATCTGTTCGGCACCCTCTTCGGGCTCGAGCGAGCAGACCGCGAAGACGAGCAAGCCGCCGGGCGCCACCATCGCGGCGGCGGCATCGAGCAACTCGGCCGCCGTCGCGACGCAGGTGTTGATATCGGCGGCGCTTTTGATCCAGGGCAGTTCGGGATGGCGGCGGATCGTGCCGGTGGCGCTGCACGGCGCGTCGAGCAGCACGAAAGGCGCGGGCGCATCCGGCTGGTAGTCAAGCGCGTTGGCTTCGACAAGCGCGGCGGGCAATTGCAGCCGGTCGAGATTTTCCTTCAGCCGCGCCATCCGCGCCGGTTCGCGCTCGACGGCAATGACCTGCGCGCCGCTCGCCGCGAGCTGCGCCGTCTTGCCGCCGGGCGCGGCGCAGAGGTCGATCACGGTCTTGCCGCGCACATCGCCGAGCAATCGTGCGGGCAAGTGTGCCGCGAAATCCTGCACCCACCACGCGCCTTGCGCATAGCCCACGATGTCGTCGACGCGGCCGCCATCGGCTAGGCGCAGCATGTGGCCTGGCATGGCGACGGCGCCGGGAATCTCGAAGCCGTTGTCTTTGCGGACGATATCGAGCATCGGCCGCGCGGCATGGGCGCGTGCGATCGCGCGTGCGACGTCCTCGCCATAGCTCTCGCACCAGCGCGTCCACAGCCAGTCCGATGTGTTGAGGCGTTCGGCGTCCTGCGCTGCTAACGCCGCGCGGCCCTCGCGCGCGATACGCCTGAGCGTGGCGTTGATCAGCGGCTTGAAGTGCACCGCTTTCTTGTCGGCCGCGGCGAGCTTGTTGGCGGCATCGACGGCGGCATGCGAGGCGACGTCGAGGAACAGCAATTCGCAGGCACCCGCCAGAAGAATCTCCAATGTCGGTCCGGAGCGATGCGGCGCCGGCGGCTTGGCGATGAAGGCGTGGATCAGCGCATCGAGCTGGCCGAAGCGGCGCAGAGTCTCACTCGCGATCGCGCGCGCGAAACCCGCATCGCGCGCGTCGAGAGCGGCGCGGGGCAATATCTCGTCGAGGGCGGCATCGAGCGGGCGGCGCTTGCGCAGCACCTCGCCCAGAATTTCCAACGCCGCCGCGCGCGCGGGAAGGCCCGCCTCGCTCATCCCCAAGGACCGGGTTGGGGCGTCTGGCCCATCTGCGCCGCCAAAGCCTGAAGACGCGCGACGCGTTCCGCCGTCGAGGGATGGCTGGAGAACAATCCGGACAAGCCGACGCCATGAAGCGGATTGACGATGAACATATGCGCGGTCGCGGGATTGGCGTCCGCGGCCGGATTGTCGATCTGGGCCGCGCCCTGATCGATGTGCTGAAGCGCGGAGGCGAGCCATAGCGGCCGTCCCGACAGTTCGGCGCCGGCGCGATCGGCTTCGAATTCTCTGCTGCGGCTGACAGCCATCTGCACCAGCACGGCTGCGAACGGCGCCACCAGCGTGGCCACCAGCAACCCGATCATGCCGAACGGATTTCGGCTACGGCCGTAGCCGCCCATATAGAATGCGAAATTCGCCAGCATCGACACGGCGCCTGCGATGGTCGCGGTGATGGTCATGGTCAGCGTGTCGCGGTTCTTCACATGCGACAGCTCATGCGCCAGCACGCCGGCGAGCTCTTCATCGTCGACGCGTTGAAGCAATCCCGTCGTCACGCACACCGCTGCGTGTTCGGGATTGCGTCCGGTCGCGAACGCATTGGGCTGGGCATTGTCGACGATATAGACCTTGGGCATCGGCAGCCCGTCTTTCGCCGCAAGCTGGGCGACGAGATGGACGAGTTCGGGCGCGGCGCCGTCGTCGACCTGCCGCGCGCCATACATCGACAACAGCACCTTGTCGGAATTCCAATAGGCGAACAGATTGGTTCCGGCCGCGAACAGGAATGCGATCGCCATGCCCGCTCCGCCAGCGATCAGGAAGCCGACGACAAGGAACAGCCCCGTCAACGCCGCCATCAGAAGCCCGGTGCGCAGTGTATTCGCCATGCGCCTGATGTAGGCTGGCGGCCGCCGCCGTCAAGCGAATACCCATGACTGAAACGCGGAAAACCAAAGCGCCGTCGCGCGCCGAGATCGCCAGGCGCATCCGTGAAGCGGGCGAGCGCGCCAAGGCCGAAGCTGACGAACGCCGCGCCAGGGAACCGGCGAAAGCCTCGCGCCCCGAAGAAATCGGCGGCCCCAAAGGGCCGGAACCCACGCGTTATGGCGATTGGGAGCGCAAAGGCATCGTCTCGGATTTCTGACAAGGCTTGATCGGGGCGCGCGCGAGGTCCACATAAGGTTCATGTTCATTCAAACCGAATCCACGCCCAATCCGGCGACGTTGAAATTCCTGCCCGGCCGCGCCGTGATGGGCGAGGCGTCCGTGGCCGATTTCCCCAACGCGGAAGCGGCCAGGCGTTCGCCGCTCGCCGCGGCGCTGTTTCATGTCCCCGACGTTGCCCGCGTTTTCTTCGGCAGCGATTTCATTTCGGTGACCAAGGCCCAGGGCGACTGGAAGCATATGAAGCCCGCGATCCTCGGCGCCATCATGGAGCATTTCACCGCCGGCCTGCCGCTGATCGAAGACGGTTCGCAAGAGCGCGACGACGAGCCTGTCTATGAAGGCGAGGATGCCGAGATCGTCGTCCAGATCAAGGAACTGCTCGACACCCGCGTGCGGCCCGCCGTCGCCAATGATGGCGGCGACATCATCTTCAAGGGCTTCGACGCGTCGTCGGGCGTGGTGTCGCTGCACATGCGCGGCTCCTGCGCCGGCTGCCCGTCCTCGACCATGACGCTCAAGAACGGCATCGAGACCATGCTGCGCCATTACATTCCCGAAGTGAGCGCGGTCGAAGCGGTTTAAGTCCGCTATAGTTTGCAATCGATTCGACGGAAACTGAGCCCATGACGCACGCCATCAACGACGACGCGCTCGATACGATTTTCCGCAAGGCCCGCAGCCAGAACAAATGGCAGGACAAGCCGGTCAGCAACGCGCTGCTGATGGCGGTCTACGATCTGATGCGCTGGGGGCCGACCAGCGCCAATATCAGCCCCGCGCGCATCGTCTTCGTGACGACGCAGCAGGCCAAGGCGCGGCTGTCGCCGCTTCTGTCGGAAGCCAATCGCGCCAAGACGATGGCGGCGCCGGCCACCGCGATCATCGGTCATGACCTCGATTTCGCGAGGCTTCTGCCCAGACTGTTTCCGCATGCGCCGGGCGCCAAGGACTGGTTCGCCGATCCGAAATTCGCCGAAGTCGCCGCGTTCCGCAACGGTTCGCTGCAAGGCGCCTATTTCATCGTCGCGGCGCGGGCGCTCGGGCTGGATTGCGGGCCGATGTCGGGTTTCGACAATGCGGGCGTCGACCGCGAATTCTTCGCCGGCACGCAGATCAAGTCGAATTTCATCTGCTCTGTGGGCTATGGCGATCCGGCCGGGCTGTTCGCGCGCAGCCCGCGGCTTTCCTTCGACGAGGCCTGCAAGATTCTCTAGGCTCGGCTCGCGATGAAGATACTCGCCGTCGATACCGCGCTTGGCGCCTGCTCGGTCGCGCTGCTCGACGGTGAACGCGTTCTTGCGCATCGCTTCATGCTGATGGAGCGCGGTCATGCCGAGGCATTGGCACCAATGGTGGATGAGGCGATGCGCGCGGCAGGCGCGGCGTTCGCCGAGATCGACCGTCTCGCGGTGACGACAGGCCCCGGCACCTTCACCGGACAGCGCGTCGGCCTGGCGTTCATGCGCGGGCTTCGCGTCGCGCTCGAAAAACCGCTTGCCGGGATCACGACGCTTGAAGCGATGGCGGCAGCGGCGCGCGATGAGGCGGGCGTGGAATTCGCCGCCGCTCTCCATGATGCGCGGCGCGGCGAAGTCTACGCCTATGCCGGCTCGCGCGCGCAAGCCATCTTGCCCGTCTCCATCGCGCTGTTCGAAGACGCCGTGAAAGACATTCACCAGGCCATGGCCGGCAAGAACGCGCTCGCGTTCGCCGGCACCGCCGCGGAAGCCGCTGCGCGCGAATATGAGAGACTCGGCGGCCGCGCCACGCTCACTGCGGTGCGACAGCCAGACGCGCTGTGGGTCGCGCGCCTCGCCGCACGATTGCCGGAACCGGCGGAGGTTCCGCGTCCGCTTTACCTGCGCGCGCCCGATGCCAAACTGCCGGGAACGAAATGATCCGCGCGGCGACACGCGACGATCTTGAGAGGCTGTCCGCACTGCATGGCGCGTCGTTCGACGAGGCCTGGAGCGCTCACTCCGTCGGCGGGCTGCTGGCCGCGCCCGGCTCGTTCGCGCTGATCGCCGAAGACAAGAGTCGCACCCAGGGCTTTATCCTGGCCCGCGTCGTGGCGGCGGAAGCGGAGATTCTGACGCTGGCCGTGGCGCCGTCCGCGCGCCGCGCGGGCGTGGGCCGCGCGCTGATCCGGCAAATGGCCGCGCAAGCCGCTGCCGCCGGTGCTTCGGCTGTCTTCTTGGAAGTGGCCGCCGGCAACGGCGCGGCGCGCGCCCTCTATGGCGCGTTGGGCTTCGGCGAAGTGGGGCGCCGGAAGGGGTATTATGCCGGGCAATCGGGCCCGGCGGATGCCCTGGTCCTGAAGGCCGCTCTGCCGCTTGCGCCATTGGGCAAAGGCCGTGGAGTGGACTAAGCTTGCCGCGATCGACCGGGATATGTCCGTGAGCCGCATCGAAAAGCTTTGCAATGAAAAAGGCCTGCGCATGACCGACCAGCGCCGGGTGATCGCGCGCGTGCTGTCGGATGCGTCCGACCATCCCGATGCCGAGGAACTCTACCGTCGCGCTGCCGCGCTCGATCCGCACATCTCCATCGCCACGGTCTATCGCACCGTAAAGCTGTTCGAGGATGCCGGCATATTGGAGCGGCATGACTTTCGCGATGGGCGGTCGCGTTATGAAGAGGTGCCCGATTCGCACCACGACCATCTGATCGACGTGCAAACCGGCAAGGTGATCGAGTTCCGCAACGAGGATATCGAGCGGCTGCAAAAACGCGTCGCCGAGGAGTTGGGTTTCGAGCTGGTCGATCATCGCCTCGAGCTCTATGGCGTGCCCAAGGGCGCCAAGAGCTGACCATGCGGTCCCTGCGGGCGATCTATATCCTGGCGATATTCCTGCTGACGTCGGCTTTCGTCATTCCCTGGCAGAGCCTGGCGTTGCGCGTGCGCGGGCTCGGCTACAAGACGACGGCCTATCGTTATGAGCGCTTCCTCATGCACCTGTTCGATATCCGCGTCACGGTGGTTGGCGAGCCGATCCGCGATCGTGCCGTGCTGTTCGCCTCCAACCACACCTCCTATCTCGATATCCTGATCCTCGGCGGCACGGTGAACGCCGCGTTCATCGCCAAGGCCGAAGTCGGCAGCTGGCCGTTCTTCGGCACGTTCGCGCGGCTGCAGCGCTGCGTGTTCGTGGACCGCGCGCGCCGCTCGCAGACCGACGAGGCGCGCGACCAGATCCGCGATCGCCTGCTTGCGGGCGACGCGCTCATTCTGTTTCCCGAAGGCACGTCGAACGACGGCAATCGCGTGCTGCCGTTCAAGAGCGCGCTGCTCGGCGCGGCGGAGGCCGAAATCGGCAAGGATGCGCAAGGACGGCCGATCCACGTTCCGGTGCAGCCGGTGTCGGTGGCCTACACCCATGTGCATGGCCTGCCGATGGGACGCGAATACCGCCCGTTTTTCGCCTGGTATGCCGACATGGATTTGGTGCCGCATCTGTGGGAAGCGCTGCTCACCGGCCCGATCGATGTCGTGGTGGAGTTTCATCCGCCGATGACGGTGGACTCGGCCGGCGGCCGCAAGGCGCTCGCCGCCGCCGCCGAGGCGATCGTGCGCGACGGCCAGGCACGCGGGCTTGCCGGCGGCCGCGTGCCCAGCACGCCGGCGCCCGCCGCGGCGCCCGTGCTGACCGAGGCCGCCGCGTGAGCCTTGTCTTGCTGCCGCCAAATGCCCATAAGCTGCGCGCCGCAAGGCACAAGCGCGCATGAAGAAGCTTTTCATCAAGACCTATGGCTGCCAGATGAACGTCTACGATTCCGCCCGCATGGCGGATCTGCTGGCGCCGATCGGCTATGGCGCGGTGGACACGCCCGAGGACGCCGACATGGTGATCCTCAACACCTGCCACATCCGCGAGAAGGCGGTGGAGAAGGTCTATTCCGAACTCGGCCGGCTGAAGCGCATGAAGCAAGACAGGGCGCAAGCGGGCAGCAGGATGCTGATCGCGGTGGCCGGCTGCGTGGCGCAGGCCGAAGGCGAAGAGATCGTTCGCCGCCAGAGCGCCGTCGATATCGTCGTCGGGCCGCAGTCCTATCATCGCCTGCCGGAGATGATCGCCAAGATCGCGCGCGGCACGGGCCATGCGCTGGAGACCGATTTCCCGGCGGAAGAGAAGTTCGACGCACTGCCGCAAGAAAGCGGCGCGCGCGGGCCGGCCGCGTTCCTCACCGTGCAGGAAGGTTGCGACAAGTTCTGTACGTTTTGCGTCGTGCCTTACACGCGGGGCGCGGAATATTCCCGCGGCGTCGCGCAGATCGAGGCCGAAGCGCGACGGCTCGTCGGCAACGGCGTGCGCGAAATCACGCTGCTCGGGCAGAATGTGAATGCCTATCGCGGCGAAGGGCCGGATGGCGGGCGCTGGAGCCTGGCGCGGCTGATCGGGCATCTGGCGAGGATCGAAGGATTGGCGCGGCTGCGCTACATGACCAGCCATCCGCGCGACATGGGCGACGATCTGATCGCCGCCCATGCCAGAATCGAAAAGCTGATGCCGTATCTGCATCTGCCGGTGCAGTCCGGATCGGACCGAATTCTCGCCGCGATGAACCGCCAGCATGGCCGCGACGATTATCTAAGGCTCGTGGCGCGCGTTCGCGCGTCGCGCCCCGACTTGGCGCTGTCGTCGGATTTCATCGTCGGCTTTCCCGGCGAGAGCGACGCGGATTTCGAGGATACGCTGTCGCTGGTGCGCGCTGTCGGCTTCGCGGCGGCCTATTCGTTCAAATACAGTCCGCGCCCCGGAACGCCTGCGGCGGCGTCAGGGAAGCAGATTCCGGAAGACGTCAAGGATGCGCGGTTGCAGGCGCTGCAGGGCCTGCTGATCGGGCAGCTGCGCGAATTCAACGCGGGCTGCGCGGGGCGCACCATGCCGGTGCTGTTCGACAGGCCGGGACGGACGGCAGGTCAGGCTGTTGGGCGAAGCCCGTGGCTGCAGCCGGTGCATGTCGATGGCGCGGGCCGCTTCATCGGCGAAATCCGCGACGTGCGCATCGAGGCGGTCCATGCCAACAGTCTCAAGGGCGCGCTGGCGGGCGCGGCGCTGTCGTGAGCGCCAGGAAAGCCAAGCGCGCCGCGCGCGAACAGGTCACGCTCGAATTTCCGGACAATGCGACGCTGTCGGCGCTGGGCGGCGCACATCAGAAGAACCTGGTGCGCATCGAACAGGCGCTCAAGGTGCGGGTGGCGACGCGCGGCAATCTTCTCGGCGTCGAAGGCGCCGTGGATGCGCGCGAGCGCGCGGCTTCGGTGCTGCGCGCGCTTTACGCCCGCATCGAGGCAGGCGAAGGAATCGGCCCGGCGGAAGTGGACGCCGAAATCCGCTTCGCCGAGCGCGAAACGTCGCCGGCGCCCTCAGCCGATTTCGGCCGGCCTTCGATCAAGACGGCCTCTTCGAAAACCACCCGCGCGCGCTCGCCGGCGCAAGGCGCCTATCTCGATCTGATGCGCACCCATCCGCTGGTCTTCGGCGTCGGCCCGGCCGGTACCGGAAAGACCTATCTGGCGGCCGCGTTCGGCGCGCATCTGCTCTATGAGCGGCGCGTCGAGCGGCTGATCCTGTCGCGCCCCGCGCTCGAAGCGGGCGAGCGGCTCGGCTTCCTGCCCGGCGATCTCAAGGAGAAGATCGATCCCTATTTGCGCCCACTTTACGACGCGCTGTTCGATGTGTTGGGCGAGCAATGCGTCAAGCTGATGGAGCAGGGCACCATCGAAGTGGCGCCGCTGGCCTTCATGCGCGGACGCACGCTGGCGCGCGCCTTTGTGATACTCGACGAAGCGCAGAACTGCTCGCCAGTGCAGATGAAAATGTTCTTGACGCGGCTTGGCGAGGATTCGCGCATGGTGGTGACGGGCGATCCGTCGCAGAGCGATCTGCCCGGCGCCCGTCCCGAAGGGCTGAACGAAGCGTTGCGCATCCTGGCCGATGTCGAGGGCGTCGCGGTGGCGCGCTTCGGCGAGAAGGACGTCGTGCGCCACGCGCTGGTGACGCGCATCGTCGGCGCCTATGAGCGCAGCGCGAGCCGCGGATGACCGCGAAGATCGTGATCGTCGTCGAAGATCCCCAGTGGAAACGCTTCGGCGGCGGTTTGGCCCGGCGGTTGCGCAAGGCGGCGCGGCTGGCGCTGGGCGACGCCGAGCCGACCGTCACGATCCTGCTGGCCGGCGACGCCGCGCTGCGCGCGCTCAACGCGCAGTTTCGCGGCAAGGACGAGGCGACCAATGTTCTGGCCTTTCCGGCCTCGGAACCGGACTATCTCGGCGACGTCGCCATCGCCTATGGCGTGGCGGCGCGCGAGGCGGAGGCCGCGAAAAAGCCGTTGATCGATCATGTGACGCATCTGGTTGTTCATGGAACCCTGCATCTTTTGGGTTACGATCACGTCCGCGCCCGAGAGGCGAAGCGGATGGAATCGCTGGAGACGAAATTGCTGGCCACGCTCGGTATCGCCGATCCTTATGCGAAAGCGAAACGCTGATGGCCGACTCGCCGCCGATCGAGGACAGGCCACCTTCGCTGCTGCGGCGTCTGGCGCAAATGATGCGCGGCGGACAGACGCAGTCGATGCGCGAAAGCCTGGAAGAAGTCATCGAGGAGAGCGAGCGCGAAAGCCCGGCGCTGAGCGTGCAAGAGCGCGTCATGCTCGCCAACCTGCTCAAATTCGGCGAGATGCGCGTCGGCGAGGTGATGGTGCCGCGTGCCGACATCGTCGCCATCGAGGAGAAGGTGCCGCTCGCGGGGCTGCTCGCGATCCTGCGCGAGGCGCAGCATTCGCGCCTGCCCGTCTATCGCGAGACGCTCGACGATCCCATCGGCGTTGTGCACATCAAGGACGTTATGGCGCTGCTCGAGCTCAAGGATGACGGCAGCCTGCACTGGCCCGACGTGCCCATCGCCAAGATCAAGCGCGAACTGCTGTTCGTCCCGGCCTCGATGCCGGCGCGGGACCTGCTGCTCAAGATGCAGACCACCCGCATGCACATGGCGCTGGTGATCGACGAGCATGGCGGGACCGACGGGCTGGTCTCCATCGAGGACCTGGTCGAGGAGATCGTCGGCGAGATCGACGACGAGCACGACACCGACGCGACGCCGCAATTGCGGGCGCGGCCCGACGGCGGTTTCGACGCCGATGCGCGCGTCGATCTCAAGGATTTCGAAGAGCAGACCGGAACCGACCTGGCGGTCGAGGGCGCCGGCGAGGACGTCGACACGCTGGGCGGTCTCGTCGTCTCGCTGGCGGGCCATGTGCCGCAGCGTGGCGAGATCGTGCCGCATCCCACGGGCTATGAGTTCGAGATCGTCGATGCCGATCCGCGCCGCGTCCGCCGCCTGCGCCTGCGCCCGCCGGCCGCCGAAATGAAAAAGCCCGGTTCATGACAATCGCCGGTGCGGGGGAATTCGTGCGCGCGCTCACGGGCTGGCGCCGATTCCTGTTCGCTTTTGCCTGCGGCCTTCTGACGGTTTTCTCCTTCGCGCCGTTCGGGATTTTTCCGTTCCTGCTGATCGGCTTCGCCGCGCTTGCGCTTCTGATCGACGGTGCACGAACCCATCGCCGTCCCGTCTTGAGCGCCGCGTTCGTCGGATGGACATGGGGCTTCGGATATTTTCTCGGCGGGCTCTATTGGGTCGGCTATGCGTTTCTCGTCGACGCGATGGCTCATGCCTGGCAGATTCCCATCGTCGAATGCGTGCTGCCGGGCGGCCTGGCGCTTTTCCCGGCGCTGGCTTGCGCCGCGGCGGCGGCGCTGTGGCGGCCGGGTGTGGGCCGCATTTTCATCTTTGCCGCATGCTATGCGGGCGCCGAATGGCTGCGCGGCAACGTGCTGACGGGCTTTCCGTGGAATCTTCCTGCCTATGGCTGGGCCGGCTCGCTCGGCGTGCTGCAAAGTGCTTCGCTCGTCGGCGCTTACGGCCTTTCGCTGCTGACGGTGTTGTTCGGCGCGTCGCTTGCCGAACTGTGTGGCGCGCGGCGCTCGTGGCCGCTGCCGGCCGCGCTCGCGGCGCTGTTCGCGCTCGCGTGGATCGGCGGCGATATCCGTCTGGCGGTGACGCCCACGACCTTCGTCCCGAATGTGAGCCTGCGCATCGTCCAGCCGGATATCCCGCAGCAAGAGAAATATCTGCCGCAATTCCGCGACCGCAACTGGCGCGCGCTACTCGATCCGAGCCTGTCCGGCAAACCGCCGACGCATCTGATCTGGCCGGAAGCGGCCCCGCCGTTCCTGCTCGCGCGCCGGCCGGAAGCACTCGACGATGTCGCGCTGTTGACCGGGCAGCACACCGTGCTGCTGACCGGTGCGGTGCGCGGCGAACCTGGCGAAGACGGCCGCGCGCGCTATTTCAACAGCTTTTACGTTTTCGGACATGGCGGCCGGCTGTTGGCCGTCACCGACAAATTCCATCTGGTGCCGTTCGGTGAATATCTGCCGCTCGCTTGGTTGTTCGACGCATTAGGAATTTCCAAGCTGGTCGACAGTCCCGGCGATTTCACGCCGGGAGACGGTCCACGCACGATCGCCATACCGGGCGCGCCGCCCGCCGGTCCGCTGATCTGCTACGAGATTCTGTTCCCCGCGGCGGCGGTCGGTGTTCCGCGGCCGGGCTGGCTGATCAACGTCACCGACGATTCGTGGTTCGGTCCGCCATCGTCGATCGGTCCCTACCAGCACTTCCTGACTGCGCGGCTGCGCGCGATTGAACAGGGACTTCCCGTGGTGCGCGCCGCGAATACCGGTATTTCCGCAATCGTCGATCCGCAGGGACGTGTCATCGCAAGTCTGGGCTCAGGTCAAAAAGGTGTATTGGACGGCGCACTCCCGCAAGCGTTGCATCCTACACTCTATGCGCGCATCGGCGATGGTGCGTTTCTGGTTCTGCTCTTGCTCTGTTTTGCATTTGGATTTGCATGGCCGATGGTTGCCGCGCGCGTGCGCGCATTATCGACGAAGGCTTTGCCACGACCGCGAATCTAGGGCTAAGGTCTTCGCGAACAAAGAATTTCCGCAAAGCGCCCGTGGCAAAAAAATCCGCCAATCCCATCGATGCCCAAGTCGGCAATCGCGTTCGCATGCGCCGCATGCTGATCGGAATGAGCCAGGAAAAATTGGGCGAGTCGCTCGGCCTCACCTTCCAGCAGGTCCAGAAATACGAGAAGGGCGCCAACCGCATCGGAGCAGGGCGGCTGTTCCATGTTGCCCGCATCCTGGGCGTGCCGGTGACCTATTTCTACGAGGATGTGGCGGGCGAGCGCGCGGCGGCGGGATTTGCGGAGGACCCGCCGGTGATGGAATTCCTCGCCAGTCCCGACGGGCTGCAACTGAGTCTCGCCTTCATGCGAATCAAGGATTCCAAGGTGCGCAAGCGCGTCCTCGACCTCGTCAAAAGCCTTGCCGGTGACGGGGATGGCTAGACGGTCAGGTTTTGACAGACTGCCGCCTTACGACTTACGGTTGGGCGGAATGGCACCCACCGCGCGATGAACAAAAAACAGGCCAATGCAATCGACAAGCTGGTGGGCGTCCGCGTCCGCGACCGGCGCGTCGCGCTCGGGCTGAGCCAAGACACGCTGGCCAAGAAGCTCGGCCTGTCGTTCCAGCAGGTCCAGAAATATGAAAAGGGCACCAACCGGATTTCCGCCGGGCGGCTGTTCGTGATCGCCCAGGCGCTGTCGACGCCCATCGCGAATTTCTTCGAAGAGGTGATTGCCGCCTCCGGCCGCCAGCGCGGATTCGCCGAAGAGCCGGCGCCGCCGCTATCGGTCAGCCGCGAAGGCCAGGAGCTCGCCATCGCGCTGGCGCAGATCAAGGACGCCAAGGCGCGCAAGAACCTGATCAATCTGGCCAAGAATCTCGCCGCCAAGGAAAAGAGCGCGGGCTCGCGGGCGGGTTAGCCGCGGCTGTTCTTCTCGTCCAGCCCCGAACGTCCGACGCGCGCTTCGAGCGCGGCATAGGCGTCTGCCGGCGTCACGCCGCAGGCCGCCCACAGCACCAGCAGGTGATAGAGAAGGTCGGCGGACTCCGCGACCAGGCATTCCTTGCCTTGACCGACGGCGGCAAGCGCGGTCTCGACGCCTTCCTCGCCCAGCTTCTTGGCGATCTTGAGCGTACCCTGCGCGAACAGCTTGGCGGTGTAGGACGACGCGGGGTCGGCATCCTTGCGCGACCGCACCACGGCGAACAGGCGATCGATGGGATGCTGCCCTGACATCGTCTCTCTCTAATCCCGTTCGCGGCGTCTGTCATCACGCGCGTTCAGTTCGGGCCGGCCTCCAGGAGACGGCGCGCGATCACCTGCGCCTGGATCTCGGCCGCGCCTTCGAAGATGTTGAGAATGCGCGCGTCGCACAGCACGCGGCTGATGGGGAATTCGAGCGCAAAGCCGTTGCCGCCGTGGATCTGCAGCGCATTGTCGGCGGCCGCCCAGGCGACGCGCGCCGCCAGCAGCTTGGCCATGCCGGCCTCGAGGTCGCAGCGCCGGCCCTCGTCCTTCTCGCGGGCGGCGTGATAGGCGAGCTGGCGGGCGATGGCGATCTCCACAGCCATCATCGCAAGCTTGTCGCGCACGCGCGGAAATTCGAAGATCGGACGGTCGAACTGCCGGCGGTCCAGCGCATAACGCAGGCCAAGGTCGAGCGCGTTCATCGCCACACCCACGGCGCGCGCCGCGGTCTGGATGCGAGCGGATTCAAAAGTCTGCATCAATTGCTTGAAGCCCTGGCCTTCGGTGTTGCCGAGCAGGTTGGCGGCGGGCACTTCGAAGCCGTCGAAGGCGATCTCGTATTCCTTCATGCCGCGATAGCCCAGAACCGCGATCTCGCCCCCACTCATGCCGGGCGCGGTGAACGGCTGCGCGGCGCTGCCGCGCGGCTTTTCGGCGAGGAACATGGAGAGGCCGCGATGGTCTTTCGAGCTGGGATCGGTGCGCGCCAGCAGAGTCATCACATCGGCGCGCATCGCATGGGTGATCCAGGTCTTGTTGCCGGAGATTTTGTAGCTGTCGCCATCGCGCGCGGCGCGCGTGCGCAGCGAACCGAGATCGGAACCGGTGTTGGGCTCGGTGAAGACGGCGGTGGGCAATTTCTCGCCGCTCGCGATCAGCGGCAGCCAATGCTCGCGCTGCTCCTTGGTGCCGCCGTTGAGGATGAGTTCGGCGGCGATCTCCGAGCGCGTGCCGAGCGAGCCGACGCCGATATAACCGCGCGACAGCTCTTCGGAGACCACGCACATCGCGGTTTTGGACAGTCCCGCGCCGCCATATTGCTCCGGGATGGTCAGGCCGAAGACGCCCAGCGCGCTCATCTCCGCAATCACATCCAGCGGAATCAGCTGATCGTCGAGATGCCAACGATGGGCGAAGGGCGCGACCTTTTCCTGCGCAAAACGATAGAACTGCTCGCGCACCATGCCCATCGTCTCGTCCAGGCCCGGATCGCCGAAATGCATCGCGCCGGCATGCGCAGCGAGATAGTCGCCGATGGCGGCGCGGTTTTCGCGGCGCGTGCCGCGCGCGATCAGTTCGGCGACGGCCGGCGTGCGGAACGCGGCAATGTCGTCGTCGGAAAGTCCCAGATCGCCGGGCCGGGCGATCTCGTTCTGGCTCATCGCGATGCCGCCCGCGATCTGCGCGAGATATTCGCCGAACGCGGCCTCCAGGATCAGCCGCTCGATGTCGCCAAAGCGCGTCCCGCCCGCGCGCGCCCAGCGCGCCATCCGGCGCAGCGCCTCGATGATGGTGGCATACCAGGCCAGCGCATGGGCGGCGCGCTGTTCGCGGTCGAGCAGGGCCGGCGACACGCGCCCGTTCTCACCGACCAGGGCCGCGACATTGGCTTTCGCTTTCGCGAGCAGACTGTCCGCCGCGAGCACGGCGGCGTCGCAACGATCCAGCAGGTGGGGCATGGCGGTCTTCATCGGCGTCCGCAAATGGCGTTCGCCCGACCATAGCGGAGCGCGCCGCAGCGCACCATGCATGGCGTTTTAGCGTCGCGCCGCGTTAAGCCCGGCCAGCTTCCACCACGTCCTCGAACGTCTTCAGTCCCGGGCGCTGCGCGTTGACGAGCACCGCCATGTTGCCGGGCAGATGTTCGTTCTTCCACATCTTGGTGTGGGCGAGCGGGATGTCGGCCCAGGGGAACACTTCGGACATGCAGGGGTCGAGGCGGCGTTCCAGCATCAAGGTGTTCGCCTGGCTGGCCTGCTTGAGGTTGGCAAAGTGCGAGCCCTGGATGCGCTTCTGGCGCATCCACACATATCGCGCGTCGAACGTGATGTTGTAACCGGTGGTGCCGGCGCAGAACACGACCATGCCGCCCCGCTTGACCACGAGGCATGACACCGGAAACGTACTCTCGCCCGGATGCTCGAACACCATGTCGACATCGTTGCCTTTGCCGGTGATGTCCCAGATGGCCTTGCCGAATTTGCGCGCTTCTTTCGTCCATGCGTCATAGTCGGGCGTGCCGACAGTGGGCATCTGACCCCAGCAGTTGAAATCCTTGCGGTTGATGACGCCTTTGGCGCCGAGCGAGAGCACGAAGTCGCGCTTGCTCTCATCGCTGATCACGCCGATCGCATTGGCGCCCGAGACGGCGCAAAGCTGCACCGCGAAGGAGCCGAGACCGCCCGACGCGCCCCAGATGAGGACGTTGTGTCCGGGCCGCAGGATATGCGGGCGATGGCCGAAGAACATGCGATAGGTCGTGGCGAGCGTCAGCGTGTAGCAGGCGCTTTCTTCCCAGGTCAGATGCCTGGGGCGCGTCATGAGCTGGCGGTCCTGCACGCGGGCGAATTGCGCGAAGCTGCCGTCGGGCGTCTCGTAGCCCCAGATGCGCTGGCTCGGCGAGAACATCGGATCGCCGCCATTGCATTCCTCGTCGTCGCCGTCGTCCTGATTGCAATGCACGACGATCTCGTCGCCGACTTTCCAGCGCGTGACCTTGGAGCCCACGGCCCAGACGATGCCCGAGGCGTCGCTGCCCGCGACGTGATAGGGATTCTTGTGGCTGTCGATGGGCGAGACCGGCGTGCCCAAACCGGCCCAGACGCCGTTGTAGTTGACCCCCGCCGCCATCACGAGAATCAGCACGTCGTGGCTGTCGAGCGCCCAGGTCGGCACCACTTCGATCTTCATCGACTGCTCGGGCGGACCGTGGCGCTCCTTGCGGATCGTCCAGGCATACATGTTTTTGGGGACATGCCCGAGCGGCGGGATCTCGCCGATCTCGTAGAGGTCCTTGTAGACATCGAAAGACGGCTTGGCTTCGGCCGCGGCCATGGACTGCTCCCACTCGCTCGAAATACTGGAACGATTAGGCCCATGGCTTGGGTGCAACGCAAGATTTTCTTCTGCATTGCAGCATCAGTTGCGGCAAAAACTCACAGAAAGCGCGCCGTTAACGAAACAAAATTTCAATTTTCGGCCCTCCACCCAAGGCGCGCCCCTTCCCCCCAGGCTTCGCGCGTTTTATTCTGGAACAGTGGAATGCGGGAGCCCGTCATGGGCATGAAAGACGAACCTGGGATCGCGCTGAAGCCGGGCGAGACCGCCAGTGTCGAGATCAACAAGACGCCGGCCGACGATAAGATGGCGATCAACATCACCATCGCGGCGAAGGACGACGTGAAGACAGAAAAAGAGAAGAAGCCGCTGCGCGGGCTTCAGGCGTTCCGCAACGCCTGATCGCGGCCGGTTTGTAAGGGGTGGGGCATGCCGAGGCAGTGGGACATCGTTGAGGTCCCTGGCGAGAGTTGGCCGGCCGAAGGCGGCGACGAGACCTTTCTCGCCGTCGTGGTGTCGTCAGCCTTCGCCAGCGAGAAGGCCAACGTCTATTGGGTTTGCCCGATCCGCGCCAGCGCCGGCAAGCGCATCGAGCCGGGCTATGTGCCGCTCAAGCAATTCATGCCGCCGCCGTTCCACTCCTGGGGCAAGACGATGGACGGATTGTTCGGCCGCAAGGAACAGACCGTTCCCGTCGGGCTCGACGGCGCGAAAGACATGGTGCGCACCGATCTGGTGATCACCGTCACGCGGCATGAAATGAAGGCGACCAATTACGGTGCCGTCGACGCGATGACGCGCAAGCGGATGGCGGCGGCGCTGCGCCGTTTCGCGGCCTTCACCGCGGCGAAATAAAACCGCTCAATCGGCGCGGCGCCCGAAGCCGTTCTTGCGCGGCTTCTTCTTGCCACTCGCCTTGGCGCCGATCTCTTTTAGTTTGACGTGCTGCAGCATGGAGAGCGATGCGGACGGCGCGCCCTTTTCCGGGTCGTGGAACGCGCGGCCGTAGATTTTCACGCGGCCTTCGACCGACTCCAGGAATTCGCCTTCCCACTCCGACAGCGCGACGCCCGTCTTCTCCGCCGCGATGCGTGTCCGGCGCAGCACCTTGAGCGCTTTGCGCTTGGCGCGTTCGCGCTCGGCGGCCTTCTGCTCGGCGAAGGAAAGCGTGCGGCGCTGCATCGCCGTCAGTGCGGGCCGGGGGTGTAACGCTCGCCCGCTCTCACATCGGCGGCGATGCTGTCGAGCGCGATGGGGCAGGTGAAGAAGTGGGAATGGGCGCAATTGGGATTGTAGGCGTAGTTGAAATCGATCGCGATCGTCTTGGGCGGAAACGCGCCGAAATTCTCCACATCGACATAGCGTCCGGAGCCGTAAGTCTCCGTGCCGGTCAGTCCGTCCATGAAGAAAGCCGAGATCGCCTTGATCTTCGCGGGCACGTTGGCGTCGGCATAGAACGGAAGCGTGACCGTCTTGCCGGCGAGCGCGAAGGTCGCGTCGCCTACATGATAGAACTGCTTGGTGGTACCGCGCGAGGTGCGGAAAGCGTGCGGCGCAAGCTTCGGATCGGGCACAAAGCGCGCGCTCACGACATAGGCGGGATCGTAGGGGTAGTAATCGACGCCCTTGAACGCTTTCGCGACCGGGTTTTGCTGGTTGAAGACGAAAATGCGCGCGCCGATCACGCCGGCCTGCACCTGGGTTTGCGCGCCTGTCACGTCGACGCCGGTATCGACGGGAATGCCCTTGGCGAGCGCGGTTTCGTCGTAGGTCTTGCCGTCCTTTTCGACGACGGGATGGCCGTTTTGCACATGCGCGGTGAGCACGCCGGCCGATCTGCCCGCCACCCAATGATAGCTCTGCGGCTTGCCCTTGACGCCGACCAGCGTCGCCGCATTGCCTTCGCCGATATAAGCGGCGTCCTGGATTTTCAGGACCGCATGCGGCGCCGTCGCCCATCCCTTGTTGTCGTCGGCAAGAGAGGCTTTCCAGATCTCCTGCGGCGTCGCGGCGAGCGCGGCGGCCGGCATTAAAGTCAGCGAAACGGCGAGAGCGAAAGCGCGCATGGTGTGGCTCCTGTTACCGCGCCGGGTTTGTCAGCGCCTGATAGACCAGCGTCTGCGACAGCGTGGAGATGTTGTCGTTGCCCGTCTTCTCCTCTTTGTCGAATTTCTGGATCATGCCGAGGAAGAACAGGTCGTTCGTCGGATCGATCCAGAACCAGGTGCCAGCCGCGCCACCCCAGAAGAATGAGCCCTTGCCGACCAGCGAGCCCAGCTTGGCCGGATCCGTCGCGATCGCGACGTCGAGGCCGAAGCCCAGCGCGTCGGTGCCGATGGGCGCGCGCCCCTTGGCGTCATAGGGCACCACCGTCGGCTCGATCTGGTTCGACTCGATCAGGGCGACCGAAGCGGGCGAGAGAATGCGCACGCCGTTCAATTCGCCATGATTGAGCATCATCTGGCAGAAGCGCGCATAGTCGGCCGCCGTGCCGAGCGAGCCGCCGCCGCCGGAATCCATCGCCGGAACCTTGGTGAAGTCCTGCAACAGCGGCGTCATCGCGGGCGTGATCTCCATCAGCTTGCCGTTCACCACCGCGTTGGCGCCGGCCAGCCGCGCGACCTTATCGGCGGGCACGTAGAAGCCGGTGTCCTTCATGCCGAGAGGATCGTAGATGTTCTTCTTCATGAAATCGGCGAGCCGCATGCCCGACAGCTTCTCGATGATGTAGCCTTGGATATCGACCGCGGCCGAATAGGACCAATGCGTGCCCGGCTGATAGCGCAGCGGGATGGTAACGATCTTGTTGATCATGTCCTGCAAGCCGTTAGAGGCCAGCACGTGCTGGGCCTGGAACTGCTGGTCGACATAGTTGTCGCTCTCAAGCCCGTAGCCGAAGCCAGCGGTGTGCGTCATCAGCTCGCGCATCGTGGGGACATGCTTCATGTCCTCGAGCAGCGGCTTGCCGTCCTTGTCGAGGCCGGCGATCACCTTGAGATTGGCGAATTCCGGAATGTATTTCGTCACCGGATCCTCGAGTCGCCATTTGCCCTCTTCGAACAGGATCATCATCGCGACGCCGATGGTCGGCTTGGTCTGCGAATAGAGGCGGAAAATGGAATCGGACTGGAGCGGCGCGCCGGTCGCGAGGCTGGCCTTGCCGTACGTGTCGAAGCTCACCAACCGGCCATGGCGCACCAGCATGGTCTGAACGCCGGCGAGCTGTCCGCTGTCGACCTGCTCATGCATCGCGGCAAGCAGGCGGGCGAGCCGCGCGCTGTCGAAGCCTTCCGCTTCCGGCGTTGCCGGCGCGAACAGCACGGGCGCAGCAGGCGCGGCTTTCGGTCTGGCACCGGCCGGCGTGGCAACGAGCAGCGCGACCGCGCACGACGCGGCCAGAAACCCCAGTTTTTTCATGGCAAAATCCCCAATTCCCTTGGCCCACGACCTAGCCGATCAGGCGTTTTTGGGCAAATGGACAACAATTATGTTGCGGTGCACATTGCCCGGATGCGCGCGCACGACAAGCCTTGGATCTTCCGCACCTATGCCGGTCATTCGAGCGCCGCGGCGTCGAATGCGCTTTATCGCGCCAATCTCGCCAAGGGCCAGACGGGATTGTCGGTGGCCTTCGATCTGCCGACGCAGACCGGTTACGATAGCGACGATGTGCTGGCCAAGGGCGAGGTGGGCAAGGTCGGCGTGCCGGTCGGACATCTGGGCGACATGCGCGCGCTATTCGACGGCATCCCGCTCGAGCGCATGAACACCTCGATGACGATCAACGCGCCGGCGGCCTGGCTGCTGGCGCTCTATGTCGCGGTGGCAGATGAGCAGGGCGCCAGCCGCGCGAGCCTGACTGGCACGACGCAGAACGACATCATCAAGGAATATCTCGCGCGCGGCACCTATATCTTTCCGCCGGCGCCCAGCATGCGGCTCACCACCGACATGATCGCGTTCACTTGCGCGGAACTGCCCAAATGGAATCCGGTGAATCTGTGTTCCTATCATCTTCAGGAGGCCGGCGCCGATGCGGTCGAGGAAGCCGCCTTCGCGCTCGCCGCGGCAATCGCCGTGCTGGACGCCGCCAAGGCGCGCGGCGCGATCGCTGACGATGAATTTCCCAATGCGGTCGGCCGCATATCCTTCTTCGTCAATTCCGGTGTCAAGTTCATCACCGAGATCTGCAAACTGCGCGCGATGGCGCGGATGTGGGACGAGATCTGCCGCGAGCGTTACGGCGTGAGCGATCCCAAGCTTCGGCTGTTTCGCTATGGCGTCCAAGTCAATTCGCTCGGCCTGACCGAGCAGCAGCCGGAGAACAACGTCTATCGCATCCTGTTCGGCATGCTGGGCGTGACGCTGTCCAAAAACGCGCGCGCCCGCGCGGTGCAGCTGCCGGCCTGGAACGAGGCGCTGGGCTTGCCCAGGCCGTGGGATCAGCAATGGTCGCTGCGGCTGCAGCAGATCGGCGCGTTCGAGACTGACATGCTGGACTATGGCGACATCTTCGACGGATCCAAAGTCATCGAGGAAAAAGTCGCGAGCCTGGTGGAGCAGATTCGCGGCGAGATCGCGCGCATCGAGGCGGCCGGCGGGGCGTCGTCGCAGGCGGCGCTGGAATATATGAAAGAGCGGCTGGTCGCCTCGAACGCGGCGCGCGTCGAGGCGATCGAGCGAGGCGAGGAAATCCGCGTCGGCGTCAACGCCTATACCGAGACGGAGCCGTCGCCGCTCACCGCCGGCAACGGCAATTTCGTCGTGGTCGACGCGGCGGCGGAACGCGAGCAGGTGGCCCGGCTCCAAGCCTGGCGCGCGGCGCGCGATGCGAAGGCGGTCGCGGCGGCGCTGG
>DATNNS010000148.1:0-2748 GCA_035601715.1 Rhizomicrobium sp. | reverse complement strand
CTCGCCGGTGATCGCCAACGAAACGCCCTATTCCGACGCGCTTCGCTGCTTCACCCGCTTCACGGCGCAGAAGCCGCTGCGCGTGGCAGTCGGCCAGATCGCGGACTACACCGGCAAATATGAATCCGACAACAGCGGCCGCAAGCTGACGCAAGGCTCGGCGCTGATGGCGATGAGCGCGCTGTCCAAGGCGGGCGTGCCGCTGGTCGAGCGCTTCGACACCTCCGTCGCCGAGATGGAGCTCAAATACGCCAACAACAAGCTGATCGGCGACGACAGGGCCGGTCCGCAGAACGGCGCGCCGGGCGCACCGGGCGACTATCGCAAGATCTTCGCGGGCTCCATTCCGGGCTCTGACTACTACATCGTCGGCGGCATCACCGAGCTCAATTTCAATATCCGCTCGGTCGGCGCCAACGCCGACGGCGGCCAGACCGCCACCAACGGCATCAAGGGCACCGCCGGCGCGAACATGTATGTGATGAATGTCGGCCTCGACCTCAGGCTGGTGGACACCAACACGCTCGAGGTCGTCGACGTCATCTCCTACCAGAAGCAGATCATCGGCCGCCAGATCCAGGCCGGCGTGTTCGACTTCCTGGGCCACACCTTCTTTGACGCAAGCGTCGGCGAAAGCGCTCTCGAGCCGATCCAGCTTGCGGTCCGTTCCGTAATCGAGCGCGCCGTGCTGGAGATGGTCTCGCGCCTGTATCACGCGCCGTCCGATGCCTGCACGACCGGTCTCGGCGGAGAGGGCGATCCGCTGGCCGGTCCGGACGACCATCAGCCCTATGCACCCGCGCACGTCGCAGTAGCCACCAACGCAGTCACCGAGGAGAAACACAATGAACCGTCTCACGAAGATCCTTATCGCTTCTACAGCTCTGGCGATCCTGCCGATGAGCCTCGCCTACGCGGGGGGGTCAACTGACGCGCCCTCGAGCAGCGACATCCTCAACGGCCAGGTCGATTTCCACATCGCGCAGTCCACGCTCAACGTGAACGTCGACAGCACGGCCGGCAATGTTGCCGCTCAGTCGGTTGCCGGCGGCAACGCGGTCGACATCACCACGATGAGCAACACCGAGGTGACGAACAATCAGTACGTCACCAGCGTGAACATCGACGCCGACATGAACGCCAATGTGCACAACACCAACGGCACGGTGGACCTGACCTCGCAGGCGGTTTGCAACACCGCCAGCGTCTCGATGGATCCGACGTCGACCAACGTCTATTCCAACCAGGAATGCCAGGCCAACGATCCGTCGGCGACGTTGAACGCCAATGTCGGCAACATCAACAACGACGTGTCGCTCGCCTCGACCGCGATGGGCAACAGCTTCGAGGAAGACACCAACGCCAAATACGGCGCCGTGCAGAACTACCAGGTGAACGAATCGAGCGTCTATTCGACCGAGAACGCCAACGTCGCCAATGTGAACGGCAACGTCTCGATCAGCTCGGCCGCAATCGGCAACAACGCGCAGATCGTCCACTACTAGTCCGCGCAGGCGTTCCCTGGGGCAAACGGGGATGCCGGGAGGAAGAGGGAGAGCGAAAGCTCTCCCTCTTTTTTCCTTTCGACCTCCCCCTTGCGGGGAGGTCGAAACGCTGTAGCGAAGCGAAAGCGTTTCGGGTGGGGGCGAAGAACGCGCCAGGTTTCGCCCCCCACCCGAAAAAGCTTCGCTTTTTCGACCTCCCCGCGAGGGGGAGGTGGGTCTTGCATCGTCGTTGAATCTCGTGAGTCTATTCCCGCTACCGGCGGGGATTTCCATCCATGAAAGAACTCACCCTTCGCGGGCTGATCCTGGGCGTGCTCATTACGCTCATCTTCACGGCGGCCAACGTCTATCTCGGACTGAAGGTCGGCCTCACTTTCGCGACCTCGATCCCGGCCGCGGTGATCTCGATGGCGGTGCTGTCGGCGTTCCGGAATTCCACCATCCTGGAAAACAACATCGTGCAGACGGTGGCGTCGGCCGCCGGCACGCTGTCGGCGATCATCTTCGTGCTGCCGGGGCTCGTCATCGTCGGCTGGTGGCTCGACTTCCCGTTCTGGCAGAGCTTTTTCATCTGCGCCTCGGGGGGAATATTGGGCGTGCTGTTCACCATCCCGCTGCGCCGCGCGATGGTGACGACGTCCGACCTGCCCTATCCCGAAGGCGTCGCAGCGGCCGAAGTGCTGGAAGTCGGCGACGCGGCGCGCGGCGCGGCCACGCGGGAATCGCGCGAGGGATTGCTCGCGGTCGTCTGGGGCGCGATCGCGTCGGCCGGCCTCGCTTTGCTCGCCGCCACGCGCATCGCGACCGGCGAATACACGAAGTTCTTCGCGCTCAACGCCAGCGCCGCCAGCGGCATCGACATGGGCTATTCGCTGGCGCTGGTCGGCGCGGGCTATCTCGTGGGGCTCTCCGTCGGCATGGCGATGCTGCTCGGTCTTCTGATCTCCTGGGCGGGGTTCGTGCCCTATCTCACATCGCTGCATCCGGTGGTCGGCTCGCTCGACGCCTATACCGATCACATCTGGCGCACGCAGGTGCGCTTCATCGGCGCCGGCGCCATCGCGGTCGCCTCGGTGTGGACCCTGCTCAAGCTGATCGGGCCGGTGGTGAGCGGCGTGATCTCGACGCTGTCGGCCTCGCGTGCGGCGAAGTCGGGGGTGAGCGATCTTAAAGACACCGATCTGTCGCCGGGCATGATCGTGCTGCTGGCGCTTGCGTGTCTCGTGGTGATCGGCGGATTGCT
>DATNNS010000147.1:0-2253 GCA_035601715.1 Rhizomicrobium sp. | reverse complement strand
ACGGCCTTCGGTGTCGACGATCTTGACCTCGACGTGCGGATGCACGCGCCCCACTGTCGCCGTCTGATGTTCCAGCGTGTCGCCGATCAGCGTCTGCGTGCTGACCGGTGACGTTTCGGTCATGCCATAACCGATGGTGATGTCGGACAGATGCATATCGTTGATGCAACGGCGCATCACCTCGATCGGGCAGGGCGCGCCCGCCATCATTCCGGTGCGCAAACTGTTCAGGTCGAATTCCGCGAATCGCGGGTGATCCAGTTCGGCGATGAACATGGTCGGCACGCCGTAGAGCGCGGTGCAGCGTTCTTCTTGCACGGTCCGCAGCACCGCCAGCGGATCGAAGCCTTCCGACGGATAAACCATCGCCGCGCCATGCGTCAGGCAGCCGAGATTGCCCATCACCATGCCGAAGCAGTGATAAAGCGGCACGGGAATGCACAGCCGGTCGTCGGGCGTGAGCCCGATCTGCTCGCCCACGAAATAGCCGTTGTTGAGGATGTTGTGGTGCGACAGCGTCGCGCCCTTGGGAAAGCCCGTGGTGCCGCTGGTGAACTGGATGTTGATCGCATCGTCGAATTGCAGCCGCGCGCCGATCTGCGCCAGCGCGCGCGCATGTTCCGGCTTGCCGGTGATGTCCGCCAGCGGGATGAAGCCGTCGAATTCGCCGATGCCGATAGCGTGCTCAAGACGCGGCAGCTTTCCGTCCACGCGCAGGCCGCGCAGCATGCCCGCATAGTCGATGCCGCGATGGCCGGCCATCGCGACCAGCGCCTTGCAGCCGGATTTGTTGAGCGCGTATTCGAGCTCCGCCTTGCGATAGGCGGGGTTGACGGTGACGAGGATGAGCCCTGCTTTGGCGGCGGCGAATTGCGTCAGCGTCCATTCCGCGCAGGTCGCCGCCCAGATGCCGATGCGGTCGCCGGGATCAAGTCCCAGCGCAAGGAATCCGGCGGCCAGCGCATCGGCGCGCGCGTTCAGCTCGGCATAGCTCCAGCGGATGCCTTGATGGCGCGAAATCAGCGCGGCGCGGTCGCCATGATCGCGCGCCGCGTTGGCAAGCGCCGCACCGATGGTGTCGCTCATCAGCGGCTTGGCGCCGATACCGTGGACGTAGCTTGGCGTCATGTCGCTCCCCGGGGCCGAAGCTTGGGAAAGCGGCCGGGCGATGGCAAGCGAAAACGCCGCTCCGAAAGCCTTTTTCTGTTCGCGGCAAGCTTGAGCGCGGGCTTAGTTCGCCGAGCCTGACGCGGCGGCCGAGTTTGGAAAGACGATATCCACCACCGTACCTTTGCCCTTTTGCGACCGCATCGCGGCCGTGCCGCCGATCTGCTGGCCGAAGGTCCCGATGAGACGTGCGCCGATGCTCTTGTCCGCGGCGCTCTCGTCGAAACCCGCGCCGTCGTCCTCGACGCTCAGGCGGAAATGTCCGTCGTCCAGGTTCGCCAAGACGACGCGGACGCTGCCGCCATCCTGCGATGCAGGGAACGCATGCTTGAACGCATTGGTGAGGGCTTCGACCGTAAACAGCGCCAGCGGCACCGCCAGGTCGCTCGACGCCGAACAGTCGATCGCGTCGACGCTGACATGAATATCGCGCCGATCGCCGCCGAAGCCCTCGCGGGTCTGCTCGGTCAGATCCTGAACCAGGCGCTTGATGTCGACATTGGTCTGATCCTCGATCTCGTAGAGGATGCGATGCACCAGCGCGAGCGCGTTGATGCGCGCGCGGGCCTGGCGCAACGCCTCCTGCGAGGCCGGATCGCGCAGGCGCCCGGCCTGCAGGCTGAGCAGGCTCATCACGATCTGCAGGTTGTTCTTGACGCGATGATGGATCTCGCGGATCAGCATCGACTTCTGTTCCACCGCCTCGCGCAGCCGCCGGTCGCGTTCCTGGATGGATTCAGCCATCGCCGCGAGCGCTTCGCCGAGCTGGCGGAATTCCGCCGGCGCGCCGTCGAGCGCCGGGCGCGCGGCATAATGGCCGGCGCGGTAGGCGGCGGAGAAGCGCCGGAGATAGACAATCCAGCGTGTCGACTGGCGCTCGGTGACGATCCAGATCGCGATCCAGCTCAGCGCGATCATCAGGAACGGCAGCAGGAAATCGGTGCCGAGATTGACATAGGTCGAACCCAACAGGCTCGATTCGCGCATCGCGAAAGCGATATAGACGTTGCGGCCGACAAGTGGCGCTGTGGCATAAATCCAGTGATGGTTGGCGCTGTCCTTCGTCGCGAGGATGGCGTCTTGCGT
>DATNNS010000146.1:0-5109 GCA_035601715.1 Rhizomicrobium sp. | reverse complement strand
CTCGAAGCCGCGGTCGACGTGATAGACGCGGTTGACGACCGTCTCCCCCTGCGCGACCAGCCCGGCCAGGATAAGCGACACACCCGCGCGCACGTCGGTCGCCTGAACCGGCGCACCCTTCAAGGACTCCACGCCCGTGACAGTCGCCGTATCGCCGGCGACCTTGATGTCGGCACCCATGCGCACGAGTTCAGGCACCTGCATGAAGCGGTTCTCGAAAATCGTTTCCCGGATCTCGGATGTGCCGTCGGCAACCGCCATCAACGCCATGAACTGCGCCTGCAGATCGGTCGGGAATCCCGGAAAGACTTCCGTGGTCATATCGACGGATTTCAATCCCGCGCCGTTGCGATGCACCGAAAGACCGCGGTTGGTGGGCCGCACATCGGTACCGGTTTTCTGCAGCAGCCCGATGAGCGAGCCGAGTACGGGCTCCCGCGCGCCGATCAGCTCGACGTCGCCGCCCGCCATCGCGGTGGCGATCGCGAACGTTCCGGCCTCGATGCGGTCCGGCAGCACATCGTGTTCCGCACCGTGAAGCGTCTCGACGCCCTCGATCGTCAGCCGCGCGGTGCCCAGACCGGAAATGCGCGCGCCCATCGCGATCAGGCATTTGCCGATATCGTCGATCTCGGGCTCCAGTGCCGCGTTGGAAATGACCGTCTCGCCCTTGGCGAACACTGCCGTCATCATCGCGTGTTCTGTCGCGCCGACGGACGCGAAGGGAAATTCGATGTGCGCGCCGCGCAATCCGTCTCGCGCCTGCGCGACGATATAGCCTTCCTGGAGGTCGACCTGCGCGCCGAGAGCCTCGAGTGCCTTGAGATGATAGTCCACCGGTCGGGCGCCGATCGCGTCACCGCCCGGCAGCGACACTTTGGCGTAGCCCTCGCGGGCGACCAGCGGCCCGAGCACGAGAAAGCTCGCGCGCATCTTGCTGACGATGTCGTACGGCGCGGTGGTGTCGACGATGCGCGCCGCGGTGAGCTTCAGCCGGCCGCCCTGTCCGACGCCCGGGCTCGGCGTCCAGTCGACGTCCACGCCCAGATGGCGCAACAGATCGAACATCACGAACAGGTCGCGCACGGCCGGCACGTTGGAGAAAATCACCGGCTCGTCGGTCAGAAGGCTCGCCGTCACCAGCGCGACCGCGGCGTTCTTGGCCCCGCTGATCGCGATCTCGCCCTTGAGCCGCGCGCCGCCCCTGATGTGAATACGATCCATGATCCTCGGCCCAAAGAAGCTTTCTAGCGCGGGTCCTGCTGCACGAACAGCAGCCCCGGATGCCTACGTTAAGCACCCTTCTTGGCGGGACTGGGGCGGGGCGCGGCTTTGCCGTCCGGCTTGGATGTCGCCCGCGCCTGCGCTTTTCGGCGTTTCAGGTTCTCGCGCAGGGCGGCGGCCAGACGGTCCCGGCGGCTATTCGTGGAGGACTTCATTCGCTCTTTCCCTGGCCCGACCCATGGGCTATAGGCTCCGGCCGACTTCGGGCAAAGCTGGCGATTTGGCCCGCTTTTCCGTCCCGAAGCCCAGGTTGCCGGAGTAGCGTAGTGGTAGCGCAACCCCTTGGTAAGGGGTAGGTCGAGAGTTCAATTCTCTCCTCCGGCACCAGTTCAATTCCACGCCCGGGAATGCGGTGCGCCGCATCTAGTTCGGCGCCACCCGGCAGATGAATTCCTCGAATTTGCCGTTCGCTCCGAGAGGAAGCGCGGCCTCGAAATACACAAATGTCAGGGCAAAAGGATAGCCAAGCGATTCCTGCACATGCGCGGACAGGGCGCTTTCTTCGCTCCTGCTGAGGGCGCGCTCGACAACCAGGCGTGCCTCGACGCTTTCGCGTCCAGTCTGGATGAACTGATATTGCGTCACCGGCGCGATGTCCCGGAAGCGGTCGAAGCCGACCAGCGGCCAGTGTCGCGTGCCGTCCGGCATCAGGATGAGGTTGCGCTCGCGCCCGTGGATGCGCGCGAGCGTCGGCAGTCCGCGGCCGCAGGCGCAGTACGGACCCGCCTGCGCATAGTCGCCGATATCGTAGCGGATGAGGGGCGTCGCGAAGTTGTGCAGGTCTGTGACGACAACCCTGCCCCATTGATGCGGCGCGCAGGGCTCGCCGTGCTCGTCGACGATCTCGACGATGACCGCTTCCGCCATGACATGATAGTTGGCGGAAGCGGGACATTGCAGCGCGAAATAGCCGATCTCCTGCGATGAATAGGCGTCGGCGATCTCAAGACCGCAGACCGTGCGCGCCTGCTCCCGCAACGCGGGCGAAAGCGTCTCGCCGATCGTGCGAAGATGGCGCAGTCCATCGAAACGGATGCCGCGTGCGACGGCGGCGCGCAGCAACGCCGCGAGATTGCTGGGATAGATCAGCAGGCTGTCGGGCGCGAAGTCGCGGATAAGCTCGATCTGCGTGTCGATCGGGGTGGTGATCGGGATGACAAGAGACGGCCCGTTTTCGGCGAGCAGGTTTGCCGGGCTGCCCCAATCGGGCGCGCGCACCAGCTCCGCCACATTGGCGCGGATGGCGCACATCGGCTTTCGAAAATCGCGCCGGTGCCAGATATGATCGCGCAAGGTGAATGCCATCCAGTCCAGGTCGTTGATCGCGCTGCGCCGCACGCGCACCGGCTCGCCACTCGACCCGGACGTGCTCGCTTCGCGCAGCGGCGCATGATCTTTGGGGATTTCGACGCAGAACAGATCGGTCGCCGTCTGGATGTCGCGCCGGCTCAGCACCGGTAGGCGGCGCAGACCCTCAGGCGTCGCAAGATCGTCCGGTTGCAGGCCCGCGCTCTCCAGCCGCCTGCGAAAATGAGGAGAGAACTCCGCGCAGTGCTCGGCCAGCATCACGAGCTGGCGATGCTGCTGCGAAACGATATCGACTTGTGCCATCCATTGCGAGGCGTCGAGCTGGCGAAGCATCGCCGCCAGCGCGGCACCCAGGCCGGTGGAGATCGGTGGCCACGCGATGCCGGAAATATCCGACCGGAACTGCGCGAAATGCGGATCCGTCACGGCGTGAAATCCGCGGCGAAGATCGGGCAGCGCTCGGCCAGCGCGTAGCTGCCCGACGATGGGAATCGCGCATTCGTGAATGGTGCCGGCATAGCCGCCAATATCTCGCGCCGCGTGGGAAAGCTGTATTTGGTATCGCGGCCGCGATAGGCTTCCATTTCCGCGAGATCGGCGCCGCTCCACCCCGTCGCGCGAAGCAGCGCTTCACTATCGGCGAACACGCGGCTGAAAACATCGTAGATCAGCGCGACCGGCAAGTCCGGATTCTGCCGTTCGGATGCCAGCGCCATGGCAAGACGCCATTTGAACGCATGGAAGCGCCGCTCGCGTCCCGCCATGACATCATCGCGAAGCTGCGCGATGGTTTCGCAATGCTGCGGCGTTTCGTAGACGCGAAATGCGATGCGCGCGCCGGTCGCCAGCACGCGCGCGAGTTGCGCGAACACGGCGGGGTAGTCCGCATAGGACACGGCGTTGAGGCTGCCGTCGCCGATGGCGGCGCTGAAATCCGGCTGCACGGCGGGAAGCGACCGCCAGTCCGCCAGAACGGCCTTGCGCGACGGCGTGTCGCCGGGCCAGACGCGGGCGATCATGTTCGCGCTGTGGTCGACGGCAACCGTCTCCTGTGCGATCCCGCACAACTCCGGCGTCACGCCGAGCAGGAGCACGCGCGTATCGTGGCCGGCGATTTGTGCGGCTATGGCGCCGACCACGTCCTGATTCGGTCGCAGAGGTGGCGTCAGCCGCGACCAACGCCGATGGAATTCGCTCCAGCCGTCGCTCGGGTCAGATGTGATAGTTGAGGCCGACTGTCCAGAGGAAGACATGGGACGAGGACTGCAGGGTGGCGAAGCTGAATTCGGCCGCCGGCGTCGCCGTTCGCGGGCTCAAATCGACATAAAGTCCCTGGGCAGAAACCGACAGGAACGGCGCGACAAACGTTTCGACCCCACCACCCGCCGCCCAGCCATATCCTTCACGGAGTTCCGCGGTTTCGCCACCGGCGCTCACGAACCGCGCATGCGCGTCGCTGAAGGCGCCACCGAAGGTTCCATAGATCAGGAAGTTGTCGACCGGAACGCCGACCTTCAGCCGGACAGTCTCGATATTGTTGATATTATTCGACACGGAATCCGTACCGACGGGACCCGCGAAGTGGTTCGTCTTGCCGCCATTCAACAGGGAAACGTCGCCTTCGACGCCGATGACAATCACGCCCGCGTCGAAGTCGTATCCGACATCCGCGGTGCCCGCGAAATCCGTGGGGCTGTTGCGGTCGCGAAAGGGCGTGTCATCAAAGCCGATGGCCGCGGGCGCGATGCCGCCCTCACCGCCGTCAAACACATCCTGGCCGTGCGTTCCCAGAGAGGTCGAGGCGGCGCCGATCTTGGCGCCGACGTAGAAGCCGGACCAATCGGAGGCGCTGGCGGTGCTGCCGGCTCCGGCGGCCAATGCCAAGACGGCGGCTGTTGTGGCGACTTTATGCATGTGGTTTCCCCGTTAACCAATGGTGACGGGTAACATGGTTGCCAGCGGTCTGCAATCAGGGATTAGGAAAGGGATGTGGATGACAGTCATGCGGATAGTGGCAGGGTCGCATAGTGGAACTCATTCACTGGAACCAGCCGGTCCAAGGCGGAACTCTCGCCGCAGCGGGCCGTTACATCGCGGTGCGGGCCGCGATCGCATCCGACGGGACACGATATGACGCCCAAAAAAAAGCAGGACGACAAAGTCGACGAGGAGAGCGAAGAGTCTTTCCCAGCGAGCGATCCGCCGTCCTATGCGGGCGGCGACCATGCCGTCGGCGCGCCGCCCAAGCGCGAAACCCCGAAGCCGGGTAAATCCAAATAACATAAGCGGAGAAAAATCATGCACCCGATCATGGGAGTCGACTACGTCATCATCCAGCCGCTGATCGCGCTGATCTTCGGCATTTTGATCCTGTTCGTGCCGCGCCTGTTGAATTATCTGGTCGCGATCTACCTGATCCTGATCGGCCTCATCGGGCTGTGGCCGCACTTCTTCGGCACGGCCATCTGACGGCCGCTATTCGGCCGCTCTCGCAACCTGCGATTTGCCGCCCGCGAT
>DATNNS010000145.1:0-3255 GCA_035601715.1 Rhizomicrobium sp. | reverse complement strand
ACGAGCGCGCGCCCGCCTCGACATGGATTTCGTCGCCGGCGTGGCGCACATCGAGCCGGTCCAGCGTCTTGAGCGGCGACTTCGCCTGGCACTCCGAGGAACGAAAGGTCGTGAAGTCGTGCTGGCCGACAAGCGACTGCGCGGCCCTATGCATCGCCTCGGCATCGAGATCGCGCACCAGATGCCAGACATGTCCGCGCTCCAGCGCCGGCGGCGCGCGGCGGCACAGGATGCGGTAGAAATAATGCCGGCCCACGGCGGAAAACCGCGCATGGAAATCGGCCGGCGCGGTCTGCGCGTCGATCACCGCAATGGAAGCGGGCCGCAGATAATGATTGAGCGCGTCGCGGATCTTGTCCGGCGCGAACTCCTTGGTGAGATCGAAATGCGCGACCTGGGCCATCGCATGCACGCCGGCATCGGTGCGCCCCGCGCCGGTGACGGTCGAAACCTCGCCCGACATCTTGAACAGCGCCTCTTCCAGCGCGCCCTGTACCGACGGCCCATTGTCCTGCCGCTGCCAGCCGACAAGACCCGCGCCGTCATATTCGATGGTGAGGCGGTATCGCGCCATCAGCCGAGCCGCGAGCCCTTCGGCAGCGCGAATCCGCGCAGCAGTACCTCGCCGCTCATCGCCGATTTTCCGGCGCGCTGCAGGCGGGTGAGTTTCAACGCGCCCTCGCCGCAGGCGACGGTCAGCGCATCGTCAAGGATTTCGCCGGGCGCCCCGCGGCCGTCGGCCGGTTCCGCATAAAGAATCTTCAGCCGCTCGCCTCTCACGTCGCACCACGCGCCCGGCGCCGGCGACAGGCCCCGTATCAGGCAATCGATCTCATGCGCCGGCTTTGTCCAGTCGATGCGTGTCTCGTCCTTCGAAATCTTCCTGGCATAGGTCACGCTGTCTTCCGGCTGCGCCTGCTCGGTGATGCTGCCGCGTTCCAGCGCCGCCAGCGCGCGCACCATGAGGTCGGCGCCGAGTCGCGCCAGCTCGTCACGCAATTCGCCATGCGTCTTGCGCGCGATGGGCGTGCGTTCGGCCATCAGCACCGGGCCGGTGTCGAGGCCTTCTTCCATGCGCATCACCATCACGCCCGTTTCCGTATCACCCGCCATGATCGCGCGCTGGATCGGCGCCGCGCCGCGCCAGCGCGGCAGCAGCGAGCCGTGCAGGTTGAAGCAGCCCAGTTTCGGCGCATCGAGGATTGGCTTCGGCAGCAGCAAGCCATAAGCAACGACAACGGCCGCATCGAGATTTAACGCCGCGAACGCGGCTTGCGCCGCCGCGTCTTTCAAGGTCTGCGGCGTTCGAACGGGCAAGCCATGCGCCGCGGCGCGTTGGGCGACGGGCGAGGGTTCGGACGCAAGCCCACGCCCCTTGGGCCGTGCCGGCTGGCTGTAGACGGCGGCGATATCGTGACCCTGCCCTATCAGTTCGGTGAGCGTGGGCACCGCGAAATCGGGCGTGCCCAGAAAGGCAAGGCGCAAACTCACGCCGTTTCTTTCAACCGCTTGGCCTTGGCGAGCTTGCGAAGCGCGATGGAGCGCTTGAGCTTGGAGAGATGATCCAGGAACAGCACGCCCTCCAGATGATCCATCTCATGCTGCAGGCAGGTGGAGAACAGCCCGTCGGATTCGATCTCCTGGCGCGCGCCGTCGCGATCCAGATATTCGGCGCGGATCTTCATCGGCCGCTCGACGTCTTCCCAGATCTCCGGCACCGACAGACAGCCTTCCTGGAACGTCGCGAGCTCCTCGGACGCCCACAGGATTTTCGGATTGATGAAGACACGCGGATTCTTCTTGCCCTCGCGCTGATCGAGATCCATCACCAGCACGCGCTTGGGCACGCCGATCTGAATGGCGGCAAGCCCGATTCCGTCGGCGGCATACATGCTCTCGATCAGGTCGTCGACCAGCCGGCGGATGTCGTCATCGACCCGGGCGACGGGCTGCGAGACCGCTTTGAGGCGCGGATCGGGCGCGGTAAGGATGGGGCGGACGGTCATCAGCCGGAAATAGGCGAGGCGCCGACGCCGGTCAAGGGAACGCGGGAATCATGGATTTCGCTTACGTCATATTGGCCGGAGCCTTGCTGATCTCCGCCGCGATCGTGTTCTTCGCGTTGCGCCGTCCCGCGGCGTCCGCCGGAGCGGATCCGCGCCTCGACACGGTCATCGCCGGTCAGGGCGGGCTCACCGAACGTTTTCAGCAGACGCTGGAAGCCCAGGCGCAACTGCAAAAGGCGCTGGCCGAGCGCATCGACGCGCTGAACCAGCGGTTGGGCGAGACGCTGAGCGAATCCGCGACCAAGACCGCCGAGAGCCTGGGCGGCATCCAGACGCGGCTGACGGTGATCGACGAGGCGCAGAAGAACATCTCCGCGCTCTCCGGCCAGGTGGTGTCGCTGCAGCAGATACTGTCCAACAAGCAGGCGCGCGGCGCCTTCAGCCAGGTGCAGATGGAGGAGATCGTGCGCGACGGGCTTCCCGCTTCGCTCTACGATTTCCAGTTCACGCTCTCCAACCGCAATCGCCCCGATTGCGTGATCCACATTCCCGGCAACAAGGCGATGCTGGTGATCGATTCCAAATTCCCGCTGGAGTGCTTCACCTTGCTGCGCGGCGCGGCGACAGACGAGGACAGGAAACTTGCGGGTGCGCGGGTGCGCGGCGACGTTTCCAAGCATGTGACCGACATCGCGGAGAGATACCTGATCCAGGGCGAGGTGCAGACGCCCGCCATCATGTTCGTGCCGTCGGAATCGATCTATGCCGAGCTGCACGATAATTTTTCCGACGTGATCCAGAAGGCGCACCGCGCCCAGGTGATCGTGGTCTCGCCCAACATCTTGATGCTGGCGATCAACACCATCCAGACCGTGATGAAGGACGCGCGCATGCGCGAGCAGGCCAGCCTGATCCAGAAAGAAGTGGGCGTGCTGGTGGGTGACGTGAAGCGGCTGGGCGAGCGGGTGGACAATCTCCAGCGCCATTTCAACCAGGCCGAAGCCGACATCAAGGACATCGGCGTCTCCAGCGCGAAGATCGTCTCGCGCGGCGACAAGATCGCCAATGTCGAGCTGTCGTCGCCCGACGACAAAGCCGCACTTCCGTCCGGTTAGAACGAAATGACCGTCCGCGACGACACGCTGACCGCAGCTGCCATCGCGGCGGCGGCGGTCGCGATTACCACTGTCGCGCATGAAGCCATCGGCCACGGCAGCGCGTGTCTCGCGCTTGGCGGACATATCACCCA
>DATNNS010000144.1:0-3977 GCA_035601715.1 Rhizomicrobium sp. | reverse complement strand
CGCGCTTGGGTTCCTCGCAGAGCGTAAGCAATTTCCCCAGGCCTTCTTCGTGCCCGTCGATCAATTCCTGCAGGCGCAGATGCACGCCGCGGAACGGCTCGTTGTGCGAGGGCAGCACCAGAAGATCGGACGGCAGCAGCGCTTTCAATTTGGAACAGGAATCCAGCCAGTCCTTCAGCGGATCGGCTTCGGGCTCGGTGGGGAATAAACTGATGTTCGAGGAGATGCGCGGCAGGATCTGATCGCCGGAGATGAAGAGGCCGTCTTCCCGCGACCACAGGCACGCATGCTCCGGCGCGTGGCCGCGCCCCACGACGACCTCCCACATCCGATTGCCGATTGCGATGCGCTCGCCTTCCTGGATGCGGCGATAGGAGCTGGGCAGGCGATAGACGCCGCGGCCGAAGCCGCCGAAGCGCGTCTTGTAGCTTTCCAGCGCGTCGTTCGGAAAGCCGGCGGCGCGATAGAAGCGGACGCCCTCTTCCGGCGCTTCCTGTCCCGTGTCGGCGGCGAGGTTGCGGCACATCAGGTAATCGGTGCGCGTCATCCACAGCTCGACATTGAAGCGCCGCACCAGCCAGCCCGCGAGGCCCACGTGATCGGGATGCAGATGGGTGACGATCACCCGCTTGATCGGCCGCCCACCCATCGGGCCCGCGAACAGCTGCTTCCACGCGTCAGCCGTCGGCTCGTCCTTGATGCCGGTGTCGACCACCGTCCAGCCATCGCCGTCCTCGAGCAGCCACAGATTGATGTGGTTGAGCTGCATCGGCAGGCGCATGCGCACCCAATGCACGCCCGGCGCGATCAGGGTCGTCTGGCCGAGCTCGGGACGCGTCTCGAACGGATAGTTCAGGTTGCGGCCGGGCCTTTGCGGAACATCGTTCAACGGCGAATTCCTTGTGCAATGGCTGTTCGAAAGACCATGGCAATGGCGGGCGAAGCGCGTCAAGCGCCGCGATCACGGGAACTTGACCGCGGGCGGCGAGGTTTTCCCGTCATCGACGTTCGGTATAGAGTCGCGGTCCCTTCGCTTCGGAGACCCTCCATGCTGCGTCGTGCCGCCGCGGTCGCATTTGCTGCGATCCTCGCCTCTCCCGCTACCGCCCAGACCGCGTCCAAGGATCCGGCGCAGGCGCCCGCCGGCGCCTACCGGCTGGAGACCTCGCATAGCCAGCTGCTGTTCGCGATTCCGCACCTGGGGCTTACGGATTTCTACGGCCGCTTCGACAAGCTGTCCGGCACGCTCAACTTCGATCCCAACCAGCCCGAGAAAAGTGCGGTCAGCATCACCGTCGACACCACGAGCATCGATACGCCGAGCGGCGCACTCAACAACGAACTCAAGGGCGCCTCGGTGTTCGACGCGGCGAACTTCCCGACCGCGAGCTTCAAATCCACGTCGATCGCGCGCACCGGCGCCGACACCGGCACGATCACCGGCGATCTCACCATCAAGGGCGTGACCAAACCGGTGACGCTCGACGTCGTGTTCCACGGCGGCGAGCAGAATCCGATGAACGATTCCTACGCGCTGGGCTTTCGCGGCACCGCCACGATCAAACGCACGGATTTCGGGCTCAGCGGCATGATCTGGGAGCCGATGGTGGGCAATGACGTGACGCTCATCGTCGAGGCCATGTTCCAGCAGCAGAAGAGATAGCAAATGGCCGCTCTGAACTCCCGCCTGCGCTACGGCACGGTGGCGATGATCCTGCACTGGCTGATCGCCGTGTTCGTGCTGGCCAATATCGGGCTTGGGCTCTATTTCGCCTGGCTGCCCGACAACGTTCCGGGGCAGCCGCCGGCCTACGACATGCAGACTTTCTTCGCGCTGGTCCAGCTGCACAAATCCATCGGCCTCACGGTGCTGATGCTGAGCATCCTGCGGCTGGCTTGGCGGCTGGTGAATCCGGTGCCGGCGTTGCCGCTCGGCATGAGTCCGGCGTTGCGCGTCGCGGCGCGCATCTCGCATGTCCTGCTCTATGTCTTCATCATCGCGGTGCCCCTGTCGGGCTGGCTGTGGGCCTCCGCCTCGCCCAAGGGCCTGCCGACGGTATATTTCGGCCTGTTCCAATGGCCGCATTTCTCTTTTCTCGCCGATCTGACGCGCGCCGAGAAACGTCCCTATTCCCACCTGTTCGGCACCATCCACGCCTATATGGCCTTCGCGCTGATCGCGCTCGTTCCGATCCACATCTGCGCCGCGCTCTATCACCAGTTCATCCGCCGCGACGATGTGCTGCGGCGCATGCTGCCCGGCACGGATGTGTCGGAGATCGCATGAAAGGCCTGTTCTGCGCCGTGCTGGCGCTGGCCGCCGCCACGCCGGCGGACGCCGCGCATTGGACGGTTGACACCGCCCACAGCAAGCTCGGCTTCACCGTGCAATGGAGCAAGGAGCCGTTCGCGGCGAGCTTCAAATCGTGGAAAGCCACCATCGATTTCGATCCCGCCGATCTGGCGCATGCCAAAGCCGACGTGACTGTCGAGCTTGCCAGCGAAGCGTCCGACGAGGCGGATTTCGACGACGGACTCAAGAGCTCGCTCGGCTTCGCGACGGCGCAATTTCCCGCCGCCCATTTCATCGCCACCGGCTTCACGCATAAAGCGGGAGACGCTTATGTCGCCACCGGCAGCCTGACGCTGCGCGGCGTCACCCGGCCCGTCACCCTGCCCTTCACGCTCACCGTCGCCGGCAAGACCGCGCATATGGTGGGCAATGCATCCGTCGTCCGCACCGATTTCGGCGTCGGCCAGGGCATGTGGGCCGGCGACGATCCGGTGGCGCACGCGGTGACCGTGACGGTGGATTTGACGGCGACGAGGGAATAGCAACGCTCACTGCTTAAAATTCCAGTGTCATTCCCGGCCGAGCGAAGCGTAGCGCAGCGAGGGGAAGGGAACCCAGGTTTTCAGGCAACTGCGGTGCTTAACCGCCTGGGTCCCCTTCCCTCGCGCGAAGGCGCGCTCGCCGGGGATGACAGCCGTGTTTGTTTGCGGGAATTGATCTAAAACGACAGCGATGACCACCCTCGCCCACCTCGCCATCCGTCCCGCCGACACCAACGCCATCTCGGATGCGGCGCGCATCTTGCGCGATGGCGGGCTGGTCGCGTTCCCGACGGAGACGGTCTATGGCCTCGGCGGCGACGCGACGAACGATCGCGCGGTGGCGTCGATCTTCGCCGCAAAGGGCCGGCCGCGGTTCAATCCGCTGATCGTGCATGTCGCCGACCGCGCGGCGGCCGAGGCGCTGGTCGCATTCACGCCGCAGTCACGCGCGCTGGCGGACGCGTTCTGGCCCGGTGCGCTGACGCTGGTGTTGCCGCGCCGCGCGGATTCGAAGCTGTCGCTGCTGGTCGGCGCGGGGCTCGACACCGTCGCGATCCGCGTTCCGTCGAACACGATCGCAGCCCAGCTGCTGCGCGCGACGGCGCGGCCCATCGCGGCGCCGAGCGCCAACGCATCCGGCACGATCAGCCCGACGCTCGTCGCCCATGTCTCGGAAAGCCTCGGCGGCAAGATCGATCTCATCCTCGACGGTGGAGCGACGACGCACGGCATCGAATCCACCGTGATCGGATTCGAGGACGGCGGCGCGGTTTTGTTGCGGCCCGGCGCGATCGCGCGCGAAGCCATTGAAGCGATCACCGGACCCCTGCGCGCGCCGTCCGCCGGCCCGCATAGCTCGCCCGGACGGTTGCCGAGTCACTACGCTCCGCGCGCGACGTTGCGCCTCGACGCGAAAGATATCCGCGACGGCGAGGCGCTGCTCGCGTTCGGAACGAACGTGCCGCGTGGCGGAAACCCGGTGCGCAATCTCAGCGCGTCGGGCGACCTCACGGAGGCCGCCGCCAATCTGTTCGCGATGCTGCGCGCGCTCGATGCGAGCGGCGCGACGGCCATCGCGGCGATGCCGATTCCGGACCATGGTCTCGGTGAAGCGATCAACGACCGCTTGCGCCGCGCCGCCG
>DATNNS010000143.1:0-2963 GCA_035601715.1 Rhizomicrobium sp. | reverse complement strand
GGCCTGGGACTGGCGGCTCTCCCGCGATACCGACGTGAACTACCTCGTGGTCGCCGGTCGTGGACGGTCCACAGGTCGTGGGCCAGGGCATCTCGACCATGGCGGCCCGGGCGGCTAATTTGGGTTCCACCGCGACCAGCCGTCGCGACTCACCCCGGGGGACTCCATGCGCAGATTGATAGCCTTCACCGCGGCGGCGCTTGCCGCATCGGCACTCGTTTTCACGCCCGCTCTGGCCAAGAAGACTGTCCATCACAAGCCGGTGGTGTGCTCGCTTTCCAGCGCATCGGGCCGGACCCAGAAGCTGGTCTCCGACGCCACCCGCACCTTTTATGATTTCCAGGGTCTCATTCCACCCGACGTGCTGCGCCGCGCCAAGGGCATCATCATTGTCCCATCGCTGGTGAAGGTCGGCTTCATTATCGGCGGTCAGGGCGGCGACGCTGTGCTGCTGCGCCGCAACGGCACGGTTTGGAGCTATCCGGCGTTCTATTCCCTCGGTTCGCCTTCGCTCGGTCTGCAAGCCGGCATCAGCAGCGCGCAGGTCGTCCTCGTCCTGATGACGGATCGCGCATTGGCGGCGGTCGAGCGCGATCAGTTCCGCCTCGGCTCCGAAGCGGGGATCGCGATCCTGGCGGCCGGCGGCAACGGCGGCGACACCAGCTATCACGGCGACATCATCTACTGGGCGCGCGCGGCGGGCGCCTATCTCGGCCTCACCGTCAACGATTCGACGCTGAAGCAGGAGCCTTCGCAAAACGCGGAATATTACGACCGCGAAGTGCCGTTCGAGGATGTGTTCGCGGGCCGCGTCTGCAACAGCGACGCCGATCCGCTGCGCCGCGCGTTGCGCTAGAGATCGTTTTGCACGGAAACGGAAAGGGGCGCCCATCGGCGCCCCTTTTTTTCAGTTCGCCGCTTCGTCGAGGTCCGGCGGCATCGGCGCAACATCGACGCCCTCGTCCACCAGTTCCTTGGCTTCCTTCACCGTCGCCTCGCCGTAGATGTGGCGCTCCTCGGCTTCGCCATAGTGGATCTTGCGCGCCTCGTCGGGGAATCGGCGGCCGACATTCTCGGCGTTCTGTTCGATGTGCTTGCGCAGTCCCGTCACGAACTGGCGCATCTTGCGCATCTCGTCGGGCGCCGACACCGCCTTGGTGCCAGCAACGGCCGGCGCCATTGGCGCCTTCTCGACCTTGTGGGTTTCGCAGACGGGACAAACGAGCTTGCCGGATGCGGCCTGCGCGTCATAAGCCGCGCTGTCGCGGAACCAGCCTTCGAACGCATGGCTGTTCTTGCATTGCAGATTATAGACGATCACGCGCTTGCATCCGGATTACGCGGCACACGATAGAAGATGGGGGTAAACGTCCCGTTCAGCAAGCAAGCTGCCGGTCAGGGCCCTTCAAACGCCCGGTCATGCCGGAGATTGGGGACTTTCGCGCGCGCATCGGCGGCGAGTGCCGGATCGATATCGGCGACAATCACGCCGGACTCGGTGCCGCCTTCGGCGAGAATTTCGCCCCAGGGCGCGACGATCAGCGAGTGCCCGTAGGTCTTGCGGCCATTGGCATGCGTGCCGCCTTGCGCAGGCGCGATCACGAAGGCGCCGTTCTCGATGGCGCGGGCGCGCAACAGCACATGCCAGTGCGCCTTGCCCGTAGTCTCGGTGAAGGCGCTCGGCACGGTAAGCAGAAACGCGCCGGCCTTGGCGAGCGAACGATAGAGCTGCGGGAAGCGCAGATCGTAGCAGATCGTCAACCCGACCTTGCCCCAGGGCAGATCGGCAAGCACGGCGCGGCCGCCGCCGGCCACCGTATTGCTCTCGCGATATTTCTCGCCCGACGGCAGGTCGACATCGAACAGATGAATTTTGTCGTAGCGCGCCGCGACGCGGCCTTTGGGATCGATCAGGAACGAGCGGTTGGCGGTCTTGCTCTCGCTCACCTTGATGGCCAGCGAGCCGATGAGCAGCCAGATGCCGAGTTCCTCCGCCAGCGCGCGGAACGCGGGCAGCGCGGGATCGCGCTCCTCGGGAAAGCTGCGCTCCAGTTTCGCGCCGCCGTCGGGCGCCATCAGCGTGGTGTTCTCGGGTGTGGCGACGAATTGCGCGCCCTTCGCCTTGGCTTCGCGGATCAGCGCGGAGGTTGTGCGGATATTCTCGCTCACATCGTCGGACGAGCGAAGCTGGACGCAGGCGGCGCGGAACGCCGTCATGCCTTGAGAAGCGGATCTAGCGCGCCGTCATTCTCAAGCGCGTAGAGATCGTCGCAGCCGCCGACATGCGTCTCGCCGACGAATATCTGCGGCACGGTGCGCCGGCCGCCGGATTTCTGTTCCATCTCGCTGCGCGCGTCGCCATCCATGAGTACGTCGATCTCCTCGATCGCTGCGCCCTTCTTCTTCAAGAGATGCTTCGCGCGCATGCAATAGGGGCAGATCGGCGTGGTGTAGATGGTGACTTTGGCCATGACGCACACTCGGACTCGCAACAGACTTATATAGTGACCGCGGCGGCCCGGACAACGCGGGCGAGCGTCAGGACCAGCACTTTGCGGGCGCCGGCCCGCTTCAGGGTGCGGGCGCAGGCCGACACGGTGGCGCCGGTGGTGAACACGTCGTCGATCAGCAGCACGGTGCGGCCCCTGACGGCATCGGCCCGCTTCGGCGCGATCCGGAACGCGCCGCGCACATTGCGCCGCCGCGCCTTGGCCGACGGCATCTCGCCCTGGCTGGGCGTCGGGCGGATTCGCTCAAGCACGAGAGGATCGGCCGGTTTGCCGGTCAGCTTCGCCAGCCGCTGCGCCATCAGGGCGGACTGGTTAAAGCGGCGAGACCACAGGCGCCGGCGATGCAGCGGCACCGGCACGAGAATATCAGCCTCGGCCAGAAGGTCGCGGCCCGCCCGCTCCAGCCAGCGCGCGAAGGCGGGGACTAGGTCCAGCCGGTCGGCGCGCTTGAGC
>DATNNS010000142.1:0-5406 GCA_035601715.1 Rhizomicrobium sp. | reverse complement strand
GTCACCGGCCGGTCGCGCGAGACGACGAGGCGCAGATGCGGTGCGCGGGGATGCGCCGGCATCATCGGCGGCATCGGCGGCGGCGGGGTTTCGAAGGCGGAAAGCGGCTCGTCCTCGCGCACCAGCTGTGAGCCGACCAGTCGCTCATAGGCGATCGGCTTGCCCGAAAGCGGCGCGGGATCGCTCAAGACCTGAACAAGTCCGATGAAGCGCGTGGGCTGGTTCTGGCCGAACGAGACCGGGGCCAGAATGGTCTCGAGTTCGACCATGCCGCAATCGGCGGTCGTCGCGATCGACGACAAGCAGACGGGTTGCTTGGTCGTCAGTGCCTGGCGCAGCAGCGAGGTCAGCGAGCCGCGGCTCTGGCTCTCCCAATGCGACAGGAAATTGGTGCCCTTGAGCTCGATTCCGAAACGGTCGCACAGCGAGGTACCCGCGAGACGATAGATCGGACGGGCGGGGTCGGTCGTTTCCAGGATGAATACGTAAGGCAGCATGCGCTTGATCGCGCGCGGATCGATATCGGTCTGGTCGGGAAGGTCGCGGCCTTTGCGCAGCCGGCTCCAATATCCCACCAACAGATGGCTGTTCCTGTGCTTCATCGCCGCTCCCCAAGCCCGCCTGTCTCGCTGTGAACCAGATCGAGACGCTGTCCGGCGGTTGTGGAACCGGAAGAGCGAAAGCTATGCCAGCCTCAGCCCCAGGGACCGCGCGGCAGGCGACCAAAAAGGGGAACGTCGCGGGATTTGAACAAAGGCGTGAGCACGAGCCCGGTGACGAAGCCCCCGACATGCGCCCACCACGCGACGCCGGGCTGCGCCGGATCGATCAGCCAGGCGCTGACGAGCTGCATGAGGAACCACAATCCCACCACCCACACCGCGCTGATCGCGAGCGGGTAGAAAATGATGCCGAGCGGCACCACCACGGTCACCTTGGCCCGGGGATAAAGCAGAACGTAAGCCGCCAGCACGCCTGAGATCGCGCCCGACGCTCCGATCATCGGCAGGCGCGAAGTCGGGTCCATATAGGCAAGCGTGAGCGCGGCGGCGGTGCCGCAGATGAGATAGAACAACCCATATTTCACATGCCCCATCGCGTCTTCGGCGTTGTTCCCGAAAATCCACAGATAAAGCATGTTGCCGGCCAGATGCAGCCAGCCGCCATGCAGGAACATGGACGTGAGGATCGTGGCGAAAGGCGGCAGGTGCACGAAGCCGTGCGACGGCGACGGATGGCCGAGCAGCGCGGCCGGCGTGAAGCCCAGCACGAGCAGCGCCGCATCCATCCGCTCGCCAAGCCGCACCTCCCAGATGAACGCCGCCACGCACAGCGCGATGATCGTCCAGTTGACGATGGCCGGGCCGCGCGCGGGGTTATCGTCCGAGATCGGGATCATGGTTGATCGGTCTTCATCATTCCGCGGGGCGCGACTGTGCCAGATCGGGGCAATCGCGCCCTTCGAATCCGCGCCAAGCATGGCACGGTTCCTGAAATGGGGGGCAGGGCTATTAAGGCTTTGTTCACGAATTCAGCCGCGCGGCGCTGCCAGCGGCTAACATGGCCAGGATCAAGGAGCGTAACCGATGACGCTGAAACCTCTCATGGCGCTGGCCGCGGCCACCGCGCTGGTCGTCACCTCCGTCGCCGGACCGGCCATGGCCGGCGGCATGTCGGGCGGCCATTCATCCTACGGCATGTCGAGCGCGCCGCACTGCAAGACCGGCGGGGGCGTCAACATCTCCAAGAACATCAATATCTACAAACCGGTCAACATCTGGAAGTCGGTGCAGGTCGACAAGAACATCAACATCTATAAGCCGGTGACGATCAACAACGACATCAACATCACCAAGAACATCGACGACTCGAAGAACATCAATATCGACAAGAACATCAACATCAACAAAAACGTGAACATCAACAAGAACATCAATATCAACAAGACGGTCATCATCAACAAGGGCGGTTCGGGCGAAGCGGAGGCCGCGGCGTTCGCGTTTGCGGGCGCCAACGCGAACGCGGCTTCCAGCTCGGTGTCGTCGGCCGGCAGCTATTCGGAATCCACCGTGATCAACCGCGGCGGCGGCGGCGCCGATGTCGCGGTCGCGGCCGAGGAGACCTGCCAGATGCAGGAAGCCACCGTCGTCAAGGCGCTGCATGTGATTTGCGTGACGCCCGAGGGCCGCGAGTTTCCGGCATCGCATATGCTGAAGGACACCTGGATCGAGTCGTCCTATGAAGGCGAAGTGGCGCGCTGCATTCCCGGCGCCACCGTCAAAGTCGTCATCGGCGATGTCGTGCAGTCGGACCAGGGCATGGCCGGCACCTATGCCAACGGCCAGGTCCTGGCCTGCGGCGTCCATGAAGCGCTGCGCCATTACAAGGACGGCATGCTCAAATGCGCCCCCGCCGTGCCGGTCAAGGACTGCACCGAGCGCACCAACCTGCGCCTCTATGGCACGGGCGACATGTTCTTCTCGTATCGTGGTCAAGTCTGCGCCACCACGGCGGCGCGCCAAGGCACGAGTTCAACCGAAGTCACCGGCATGTCGCTTGACGGCGGCGTCGGCGACGGCAGCAACTAGTCGACGTCAGAAAAACAAACGCCCCGTCCGGTTTCCCGGGCGGGGCGGTTGCACGTCCAGCGCGTCAGATCAGCGCCAGTGGCCTTCGATCCAGACGCCGTAGCGATCGTAGTGTCCCGGAACCCAGGCGGAATAGCCGCCATAGGGCCGCGCCCAATGCCCGCGTATCCAAACCCATTGGCCGTCGCGCCGGGCCCAATGTCCCTCAATCCACACGCCATTGCCCCACGGCGCGGCCGGCCGCACCTCGTAGCGCGGCGGCGGCGGCGTCAGATTGATGCCGACACCCACGAACATGCGCGCATCCGCCGGCGCCGCAGCCGCGAGCACGGCGGCGGCCATCGCGGCTATCGTCAGAAGTTTTGTCACACTGCGAATTTTCATATGAGACGCTCCCTGCTGAATCCGTGATGGATTCGCCCCTGTAAGCGCATTCCGGGACGAGGCCGCGCGCCTGTCAACTGCGCGCGCGCGAACATTTTGTCGCGAAGGCGCGGCGGCCTTCGCATGTTGCGTCGCTTAACGCGCCTGATATTGTGCGCGCAGTCCGCGTCGCCCCAAGCGGATTCCCGGCCAATCTCAAGGACTTCCGCATCCGATGAACATCCACGAATACCAGGCAAAGACGGTGCTCAGTGGCTTCGCCGTCCCCATCGCCCGAGGCAAGCCGGCTTTCAGCGTCGACGAAGCGGTGGCGGCGGCCAAGGAATTGGGTGGGCCCGTCTGGGTCGTGAAGGCGCAAATCCACGCCGGCGGCCGCGGCAAGGGCGGCGGCGTCAAGGTCGTGAAGTCGCTGGACGATGTGCGCAAGGAAGCCGCACGCATGCTCGGCATGACGCTCGTCACGCACCAGACGGGACCGCACGGCCGTACCGTGCGCCGGCTCTATATCGAGGACGGTTCGGCGATCGAACGCGAGCTTTATCTGTCCGCGCTGGTCGATCGGGCCACCTCGCGCGTCGCCTTCATCGCCTCCACCGAAGGCGGCATGGACATCGAGGAGGTGGCGAAGAAGACGCCCGACAAGATTCAGACCTTTCAGGTCGAGCCGGCGGCGGGTTACTCGCCCTATGTCGGCCTCGATATCGCGACGGCGCTGAAGCTGAAAGGCGATTCTGCGAAACAATGCGGCGCGCTGATCAGGAGCCTCTATGAAGCATTCACCGCCAAGGACATGAGCCTGCTCGAGATCAATCCGCTGGTGGTGACCAAGGACGGCAAGCTGATCTGTCTCGATGCCAAGATCAACTTCGACGACAACGCGCTGTTCCGCCACAAGGACATCGCGGACTTGCGCGATCCCGACGAGGAAGATCCCGCCGAGCGCGAGGCCGCCAAGTACGATCTTTCCTACATCAAGCTCGACGGCGCGATTGGCTGCATGGTCAACGGCGCGGGTCTCGCCATGGCGACGATGGATATCATCAAGCTTTATGGCGAGGAGCCGGCCAACTTCCTCGACGTCGGCGGCGGCGCCACGAAAGAGAAAGTGACGGCCGCGTTCAAGATCATCGTCTCCGATCCCAACGTGAAGGGCATCCTGGTCAATATCTTCGGCGGCATCATGAAATGCGATATCATCGCCGAAGGCATCGTCGCCGCCGCGAAGGAGCTGTCGCTTACGGTGCCGCTGGTGGTGCGGCTGGAGGGCACCAATGTCGAGCTCGGCAAGAAGATCCTCGCCGACTCAGGCCTTCCCATCGTCTCCGGCAACGATCTTTCCGATGCTGCGCAGAAGATCGTCAAAGCGGTGAAGGCGCGCCTCTGACAAGGCGAAGCCCCCGCGGGTGGAGGGGCGTTACCCCGCGGAGGCTTCCCTTACTGGCCGGTTGCGTCAGCGCCCGAACCAGAATCCGTCACGATGTTCCCAGCGGTGATGCCGGAAGTCGCCGCGATGGTCGTAGCGGTCCATGCGATGGTCGCCATGGAAGCTGCGGCCGCCGTCGCGGTGATAGTCGCGGTCCATCTCGTGCGCCGCTGCCGGCGTCGAAATCAGCGTGGCCGGCGCCGTGGCGCCGAGCGCGATGGCGAGAACGCCGGCAAGTTTGACGGCCTTGATGGGAAATTTCATTGTCATCTCCTGTCGTGCACCTTTGCACCCAACTGAGATCGGGATCGCATCACCCCTTGCGCAAGATGGCTCGCCTTGAAACTTGTCCCGGTTTGTCGTGGAGGGGTTCCGTGCGAAAAAGTCCTGCAACGATGAATGGAGGATGAATGATCCCGCGCCTGCAAACCGAGCGGCTGATCCTGCGTGAATTCCGCGCCGAGGATCTCGACGCCTTCGCCGCCATCGTCGCCGATCCCGATGTGATGCGTTATCTGGGCGGCGAGGTGCAGTCGCGCAACGACGCCTGGAGCAACATGGCGCGCGGTGCCGGCCAGTGGCTGCTGCGCGGCTACGGCACCTGGGCGGTGATGCGCAAATCCGACGGCGCGGTGATGGGGCGCGTCGGCCTCGTGCATCCCGAAGGCTGGCCCGGGGTGGAAGTGGGCTGGACTCTCGGCAAGCCCTATTGGGGACAAGGCTATGCGACCGAAGCCGCGCAGGCCGCGCTCAACTACGCGTTTCTCACCTTGCCCGTGCCGCGCATGATTTCGCTGATCGATCCCGACAATACGCCGTCGCAGGCCGTCGCCAAGCGCATCGGCGAAACGCAAGGCGAGAAACACCAGATGCCGATCGCAGGCAAGGTATTTCACTTCCACATCTGGGCAATCACGCGCGAGGAATGGGCGCGGCGGGTGAAGCGCGCCTGATATGACGGACCAGCCCGCCCCCGCGATCTACCGCGAACGCGATTTCACCTTCTTTATC
>DATNNS010000141.1:0-4613 GCA_035601715.1 Rhizomicrobium sp. | reverse complement strand
CGACGCTGTTCCGCATGATCACCGAGCAGGAGAAGCCAGACAGCGGCACCATCAAGGTCGGCGAGTCGGTGCAACTCGGTTATGTCGATCAGTCGCGTGACTCGCTCGACGGCAAGAAGACGGTGTGGGAGGAAATCTCCGGCGGCCTCGACATCCTGGAGCTGGGACCCAAGCGCACGATGCAGAGCCGCGCCTATGTCGGCGCGTTCAATTTCAAGGGCGGCGACCAGCAGAAGAAAGTCGGCCAGCTATCGGGCGGCGAGCGCAACCGCGTGCATCTGGCCAAGGTGCTCAAATCCGGCGCCAACCTGCTGCTGCTCGACGAACCGACCAACGACCTCGACGTGGAAACCTTGCGCGCGCTCGAGGCGGCGCTGGAGGATTTCGCGGGCTGCGCGATGATCATCAGCCATGACCGCTGGTTCCTCGACCGCATCGCCACCCACATGCTGGCCTTCGAAGGCGACAGCCATATCGAATGGTTCGAGGGCAATTACCAGGACTACGAAGCCGACAAGAAGCGCCGCCTCGGCATCGACGCCGACCAGCCGCACCGCATCAAGTACAAGAGGTTCGCGCGGGCTTAGCCGAGCTGTCCGGTCTCTCTCACCTTCTGCGCGCGCTGATGCAAATCGGCGATCAGCGATTTGATGCTGTTGCCGTTCTGCGCGAGATAGGCGTTGAACTGGTCCTGCTCGGTGATGGCGAGGTCGAGGCCCGCGACCGTGATGTCGGCGACGAAGTAGTGTCCCTCGGTCCCAAAGACGCGGAAGTCGACTTCGATCGGCTCCTGGTTCCTGGGCGCATTGGGATCGACCAGCACGGTGGTCACGACGTAATCGCCGTTGCTGCGCTGGATGGAGCCGGTGACCTTCAGCGACTGCCCTGAATATTTGGAGAATTCGGTTTCATAAACCGCGAAGGCATAGTCCTTGAACGCATCGACGAACGCGTCCTGCTCCGCCGGCGTCGCCGTGCGCCGGGCGGGGCCCAGCGTGTAGAGCGCGATGCGCTTCAGGTCGGTCAGCGTCAGCAGGAAGGCGCGGAACTGGGTGGCGCGCTGGGCCTTCGACAGGCCGTTGTTGCTCAGGATGCCCATGCCGGCCTGCACATTGGTCTGCACGAAGGTTTCCGCCGGCGTCGCGGCCCTGGCCGCGGTGAACAGGAAGACCGAGAACGTCACGGCCAGCGCCAGCGACAGCGCGGTGTCGAGACGGGCCAGGCGGGCGACGAAGCGTTTCATGGCGTGTCCTCGTGATCGGGTCGGTTCGATGATCGTGCGCGCATGTGGCAAGTTCGTGGCGGTTCAGAAATCCGGCAGGTTCTTCACGTCCGGCTTGCCGTTGCGGATTTCGTTGTTGCGGTGCTGCCGGTACAGGCTGCGCACCGAAGCGTAATAATCCACCGAGCTGCGCTCGATGCTCTCCACCTGATCGATACTGCGCGAGCGCAGATCGACCGCCTGCGCGAGCTCCTCGCCGGCCGACCAGTAGATATGTCCGTCGATATGGATATAGGTCGTCGGATCCAGGAAGATGTCGACGATCTGGCCGGCCGCGTCGCGCGGCGGATCGGGCCCGAAGAACGGCACCACCAGATAGGGCCCTTCGCCGACGCCATAGACGCCCAGCGTCTGCCCGAAATCCTCGGAGTGATCGGGAATGCCCAGATTGCTCGCGACATCGATCAGCCCGCCGATGCCGATCGTGGTGTTGATGGTGAAGCGGCTGAAGGTGTCGCCCGCGCGGTCGAGTTCGCCCTGCAGCAGGTCGTTGGCGAACGTCACGGGCAGGCTCAGATTGTCGAGCACGTTGTGAACGGAATCGCGCGCCGGCTCCGGCACCACGTCGACATAGGCCTGCGCCACCGGCAACAGCACCATCTTGTCGAAGCCCTGGTTCATGTCGAACACGGTGCGGTTCATCGGCTCGAACGGATCGTTGGCGGCGAGCGCGGCCTGCGCCTGCGCCGGCGGATCCTCGCTCGTCGCGCAGCCGGATAACACCAGCCCCACCGCCACGGCCAGAAGCGCGACTTGTCCCCTCATCGTCCCAGATGCCTTCAACTTATGTCTCATGTTAACGCCCAGACCCGCTCCCCGGATCAGCGCGTCGCCCTGTTTTGGAATCAGCCTCTCCGACAGATTTAGGGTTATCACAGTTGCCGACAATAGGCAGCGCGCCACATCTCAACTTTCGGAAATCTCCCGGAAAGCTTTCCATGGGCCAAACATGTTGCATAATCATATAAAGATATGTTTATATGGGATTCGAAAGGCGCGATGAGACATGGAACGGCTATTGGGCATGTTGCGGGCCGCCGGGGATTCGACCCGGCTGAGGCTGCTGCTCGTCCTGCGCGAGGCCGAACTCACCGTGAGCGAGTTGACGCAGGTGCTGGGCCAAAGCCAGCCGCGCGTCTCCCGCCATCTCAAGCTGCTTTGCGATGCCGGGTTGCTTGAGCGCTTCAAGGAAGGAAGCTGGGTGTTCTACCGCGCGGCGGACCGGGGCGACGGCGCCGCGCTCAGCGCCGCCCTGGCCGGGCTTGCGCCGCCCGAAGCGCTGGAGATGGACCGCAAGCGCCTGGCCCAGATCCGCGAAGCGCGCGCCGCCGAAGCCGCCGCCTTTTTCAAATCCAATGCCTCGCAATGGGAGCGCATCCGTTCGCTGCACGCCCCCGACGCGGACGTCGAAGCCGCGATCCTGCGCCTGCTCGAAACCGCGCCCATCGAGAGTCTGCTCGATGCCGGCACCGGCACCGGCCGCATGCTGGAGCTGCTCGCACCCCACATCCGCCGCGGCGTCGGCGTCGATGTCAGTCCGGAAATGCTCGCCATCGCGCGCGACCGTCTGGCGCGCGCCGGGGTGCATCACTGTCAGGTGCGGCTGGCCGATGTCTATCGCCTGCCGTTTGCCGCCGGCGGCGCCGGTCATGGTTTCGACGCGGTACTGTTCCACCAGGTGCTGCATTACCTCGACGATCCGCAAGCCGCCGTCGTCGACGCGGCGCGCGTGCTCAAGTCCGGCGGCCGCATGGCGATCGCCGATTTCGCGCCGCACGAGCTCGAATTCCTGCGCGACGAGCTGGCCCATCGCCGGCTCGGATTTTCGGAGCGCGACGTGCAGGCCTGGTTCCAGGCCGCCGGCCTCCGGATGATCGCGACCGAGGCGATCGCGCCGTCCACCAGCGCTTCCCATCCCGGCGCCGGCAAGCTCACCGTCAAGCTTTGGGTCGGCACGACCACGGCCGCCGCGCGCAGCCGCGCGAAGGAGGCGGCATGAGCCTGCGCCGTCTCGCGCGCGACACGCGCCCGTTGAAAGTCTCGTTCGAATTCTCGCCGCCGAAAACGCCGCAAGCCGAGGAGCAGCTGTGGCAGGCGATCGTGCGGCTGGCGCCGCTGTCCCCCGATTTCGTCTCGGTCACCTATGGCGCCGGCGGCTCGACGCGCGACCGCACGCACGCCACCGTCAAGCGCATCGTCGACGAGACCGCGCTGGCGCCGGCGGCGCATCTGACCTGCGTCGCCCACAGCAAAGGCGAGATCGAGGAGATCGTGCGCGGCTATTGGGACGCGGGCGTGCGCCATGTCGTGGCGCTGCGCGGCGACATGCCGGGGATGGCGGGCGGCTATGAGCCGCATCCCGAAGGCTACGCCGCGACGCCGGAGCTGATCGAAGGCATCCGCAAAATCGCGCCGTTCGAGATCAGCGTCTCGGCCTATCCCGAGCGCCATCCGGATTCGCCGTCGGAGGCGCAGGACATCGAGCTGTTGAAAGCCAAGATCGGCGCCGGCGCCACCCGCGCGCTGACGCAGTTCGGTTTCGACACCGAAGCGGTGGCCCGCTTCCGCGACCGCGTGGTGCGCGCGGGCGTCTCCGTGCCGATCGTGCCGGGGCTGATTCCGACCACCAACATCAAGGGCATCGCGCGCATGGCCGAGAAAGCCGGCGCCTCCGTGCCCGACTGGCTGAGCAGGCTTTATGACGGGCTCGACGGCGATGCCGACACCCGCAAGCTGGTGGCCGCCACCGTGCTCGCCGAACAGGTCGAGGAATTGCGCGCCGAAGGCTTCGACCAGTTCCATTTCTATACGTTGAACCAGGCCGATCTGACGTTTGCCGCGTGCTGCCTGCTCGGGATGCGGCCCGCCCAAGGAACAGCACAATGAGTTTCGACCGCGCATCGCGCATCGCCTGGCTGAAGGAGGAAGCGAAAAAGCGCATCCTGCTGCTCGACGGCTCGTGGGGCGTGATGATCCAGGGCTACGGCCTTGGCGAAGCCGATTTCCGCTGCAACCATTTCGAGACGCACAACCACGATCTCAAGGGCAACAACGACATCCTGACATTGACCCGGCCCGATCTGATCCGCGAGATCGGCCACGCCTATCTCGCCGCCGGCGCCGACATCATCGAGACCAACACCTTCAACACCGCCGCACCTTCGCAAGGCGATTACGGGCTGGAGCACCTGGTTGGCGAATTGAGCGAGCAGGGCGCCCGGCTGGCGCGCGAGGTCTGCGACGCGGCATCCACGTCGAGCCGGCCGCGGCTGGTCGCCGGCATATTGAGCCCGACCAATCGCACCGCCTCGATCTCACCCGACGTCAACGA
>DATNNS010000140.1:0-4589 GCA_035601715.1 Rhizomicrobium sp. | reverse complement strand
GTCGCCACCGCCGGCCACGACACGACAAGCTCCACCATCGCGGGCGGCCTGCAGGCGCTGGTCGAAAATCCGGATCAGTTGAAGAAGCTTCAGGAACATCCCGAACTGCTGCCCGGCGCGGTCGACGAGATGTTCCGCTGGGCGACGCCGGTGCAGCATTTCATGCGCACCGCGACGGAGGACTACGAACTGCGTGACAAGACGATCCGCAAGGGCGACGCTCTGCAACTGCTCTACATCTCGGGCAATCGCGACGAGGAGGCGTTCGCCGATCCGTTCAAATTCAAAGTCGACCGCGAAAACAACCGCCATGTCGCGTTCGGCTACGGCGCGCATGTGTGCCTGGGCCAGCACCTGGCGAAGATGGAGATCCGCGGATTTTTCGCCGAGCTGCTGAAGCGGCTCGATTCCATCGAACTGGCGGGCGTGCCCAAGCGCGTGCAGTCGACGTTCGTCAGCGGATTGAAGACGCTGCCGGTGAGATATTCTCTAAGAGCAAGTTGATCATAAGCCACCATTGTCATCCCCGGCCGAGCGGCGCAGCCGCGAGGGGAAGGGGACCCAGGCAGCGAAACGGGCTCGGCGTCGACAGCTCAGCGCGCTATAATTGTCGCATGAAGCAATATCTCTATTTCGTGTACATCCTCGCCAGCCGGCGCAACGGCACGCTTTATGTCGGCGTCACGAATAACGTGATCCATCGGACATGGCAGCACAAGAACGATTTGATCGACGGTTTCACCAAGAAATACGGCGTGCACATTCTCGTCTGGTACGAGTTACACGAAGACATCAACGTCGCCATCGCTCGCGAGAAGAGGCTGAAACGCTGGAACCGAGCCTGGAAGATCAAGCTGATCGAGAAAACAAATTCCGGCTGGAATGATATCTACGACAAACTCATGGGTGAGATCGCGCTGCCGGAACTACCTGGGTCCCCTTCCCCTCGCGTTGCTGCCGCAACGCTCGGCCGGGGATGACAGCAGTTTTTTGTTTGCTCCGTTATCCCTACCCAAACACCCGTTTGAAGATCGTATCCACGTGCTTCACGTGATAGCCAAGATCGAACAGCGTCTCGAGCTCGTCGGGCGGTAGGGCGCGGGTGACATCCTTGTCGGCCTTGAGCAGAGACAGCAGATCGCTCTCGCCCTTCCAGGCGCGCATCGCGTTGCGCTGGACCATGCGGTAGGAATCCTCGCGCCCGACGCCGGCTTGCGTCAGCGCGAGCAGGATGCGCTGGCTATGCACCAGCCCGCGCGTGCGATCCAAATTCTCCTTCATGCGCGCAGGATAGACGAGCAGCTTGTCGACGACGCCGGCGGCGCGCATCAGCGCGAAGTCGAGCGTGACCGTCGCGTCTGGGCCGATATAGCGCTCGACCGAGGAATGGGAGATGTCACGTTCGTGCCATAGCGCGACGTCTTCCAGCGCCGGCGTCACATAGGCGCGCACCATGCGGGCGAGACCGGTGAGGTTTTCGGTCAGCACCGGATTGCGCTTGTGCGGCATCGAGGAAGAGCCTTTCTGCCCTTCCGAGAAATATTCTTCCGCTTCGAGAACTTCGGTGCGCTGCAGGTGGCGGATTTCGGTGGCGAGGCGCTCGACCGAACTGGCGACGACGCCGAGCGCGGCGAAGAACGCGGCATGGCGGTCGCGCGGGATGATCTGGCTCGAAACCGGCTCGACCCGCAGATGCATCTTCTTGGCGACGTGCTCTTCGACGCGCGGATCGATATTGGCGAAGGTTCCGACGGAGCCCGAGATCGCGCAGACCGCGATCTCCTGGCGCGCCACGACCAGGCGCGCCGCGGCGCGGCGGAACTCGGCATAGAAGCCCGCGAGCTTGACGCCGAAGGTGGTGGGCTCGGCATGGATGCCGTGGCTGCGGCCGATGGTGACGGTGTCCTTGTATTCGAAGGCGCGGCGCTTGAGCGCATCGAGCAGGTGATCGACGTCGGCGATCAGGATATCGGCGGCGCGGGCGAGCTGCACCGAGAGGCAGGTGTCCAGCACGTCCGACGAGGTCATGCCCTGATGCACGAAACGCGCCTCGGGGCCGACGATCTCCGACAGATGGGTGAGGAACGCGATGACGTCATGCTTGACCTCGCGCTCGATCGCGTCGATGCGCGCGACATCGAAAACCGCATCGCGCCCTTTCTCCCAGACGGCTTCGGCCGCAGCCTTGGGGATCACGCCGAGCTCGGCCAGCGCATCGGCGGCATGGGCCTCGATCTCGAACCAGATGCGGAAGCGGGTTTCGGGCGACCAGATCGCCGTCATCTCAGGCCGGGCATAGCGTGGAATCATGATTCGTCTCTCGGCCTCAAGGCTTGTTCCGCACCGCGTCTTGCGGCTTTGCGCTCGCGAAGCACTTCAAATATCACGGAAGAGGAAGCTAAAACCGCGGCGAGCAGAATAGCGCAAGCAAGATCGCTAACAATTTGCTTGGCAAAAGGCCAGCCAAACCCGGATTCCGCATGCAGCGTCCAAAGCCGCGGTATGCCGATCAACATGAAAAACGCCGTCACGGCCAAGCTCGACGGATAGGAGCGAATCATCGTTGGCAGCAGATACGGCTTCCAATCGCGCCAGACGATCGCCGCCGCTTTATTTTGTGCGTCGCGAATTTCGCGCTTCGTCGCGATCATCCAAGTCCGCCCAGCGCGAGATATTTGATCTCGAGGTAATCCTCAATGCCGTATTTCGAGCCTTCGCGGCCGATGCCGGATTCCTTCATGCCGCCGAACGGCGCGACCTCGGTGGAGATGATGCCTTCGTTGATGCCGATGATGCCATAGTCCAGCGCCTCGGCCACGCGCATCACCCGCCCGACATCGCGGGCATAGAAATAGGCCGCAAGGCCGTAGGGCGTGTCGTTGGCGATGCGGATCGCCTCTTCGTCGGTCTTGAAGCGGAACAGCGTCGCGACGGGGCCGAAGATTTCCTCTTGCGCGATCGCCATGGCCGGCGTCACGCCGCTGACGACGGTGGGCTCGAAGAACGAGCCGCCCAATGCATGGCGCTTGCCGCCGGTCGTGATCTTCGCGCCCTTCACGGTGGCGTCCTGCAACAACCGCTCCACCTTCTCGACGGCGTCCATCGTGATAAGCGGGCCTTGCGTCACGCCGTCGTCGAAGCCGTTGCCGACTTTCAGTTTCGCGACGCGCGCGGACAGCCTTTCGGCGAACGCATCGTAGACATCGTCCTGGACCAATATCCGGTTGGCGCAGACGCAGGTCTGGCCCATGTTGCGGAACTTGGAGAGCATCGCGCCGTCCGCCGCGGCGTCGAGATCGGCGTCGTCGAAGACGATGAACGGCGCGTTGCCGCCCAGCTCGAGCGAAACCTTCTTCACAGTGGAGGCGCACTGGCGCATCAGCAGCTTGCCGATCTCGGTCGAGCCGGTGAAGGAGAATTTGCGCACGATCGGGCTTTGCGTCAGCACCGCGCCGACCTTCGCGGCTTGGCTCGTGGTGACGATGTTGAGCACGCCCTTGGGCAGGCCGGCGCGGCTTGCCAATTCAGCCATCGCGAGCGCCGACAGCGGCGTCTCCTGCGCCGGCTTGACGACGATGGCGCATCCCGCGGCGATGGCGGGCGCAACCTTCCTCGCGATCATCGCGTTGGGGAAATTCCACGGCGTGATCGCGGCGACGACGCCGATGGGCTCCTTCAGCACGAGGATGCGCCGCCCCGCCTGGTTGGTCGGGATCACGTCGCCATAGATGCGCTTGCCTTCCTCGGCGAACCATTCGATGAAGCTCGCGCCATAGGCGATCTCGCCGCGCGTCTCCGCCAGCGGCTTGCCCTGTTCGGCCGTCATCAGCCGCGCGAGATCTTCCTGGTTCGCCATCAGCAGGTCGAACCACTTGCGCATCACGATGGCGCGTTCCTTGGCGGTCCTCCCGCGCCACAGCGCGAAAGCGGCGGCGGCGGCATCGATAGCGCGGCTGGTCTCGCCGTCGGACAGGTCGGCCACTTCGGCCAGCGTCTCTCCCGTCGCCGGATCGATGACGGCGAAGCGGGCTTGCGAATCCGCAGGCCACCAGGCGCCGTCCACGAACGCATCGCGCCGGAGAAGTGTCTCGTCCCTGAGCTTCAGCATGGGGGTGTTCTAGCCCTGCGGCGCGGCGGGCGAAAGGCTCCCGAGCGAGGCCTCGATCAGGGCCCTGGTATAGGCCTCCTTGGGGGCGCGAATGAGCTCGGCCAGCGGGCCGCGCTCGATCACCTGGCCGGCTTGCAGCACCATCGCGTCGTCGCACAGCGCATTGGCAGCCGCGACATCGGCCGTGATCACGATGAAGGCCGGGCCTTCCTGCGCGCGCAGATTGCGCAGCAGATCGCGCATCACCGATTGCGCGAAAGCGTCCAGCCCGCGCAGCGGTTCGTCGATGACGGCCAGCAACGGCGCGCTGACGATCGCGCGCGCCACCTGCAGCCGCCTTTTGTCGAAGGCGGACAGTTCCGACACCGTCCGATCGCCGGGCAGCGAGGCGAGGCCGACGCGCTTGAGCGCCGCGTCGCGGTAGGTCGCGACCAGATCGCGCGGCAGCTTCAGATGCGCGCGCAACGGCTCGGCGACGGTG
>DATNNS010000139.1:0-2094 GCA_035601715.1 Rhizomicrobium sp. | reverse complement strand
CCGATCACGCCGGAAATTTCGCCGACGTGGTCAAGCACGTCGCGCTGGTGGCCGCGCTCGCGCACCTGAAGAAGAAGGACAAGCCGTTCCGCGTGATCGATACGCATGCCGGGCGCGGACTCTACGACCTGGCAGGCGTCGAGGCGGGCAAGACCGGCGAAGCGCAGTCCGGCATCGCCCGGCTTGGCGCCATCGCCGATGCGTCGCCCGCGCTGCAAGCCTATTTCGCCATTGCGCGCGGCTTCGGCGCGGCGCGCTATCCCGGCTCGCCACTGATCGCGGCGAAAGCGCTGCGGCCGGGCGACACGCTGGTCGCAATCGAGAAGCATCCCGAAGAACAGGCCGCGCTCGCCGCGGCGCTCGCACCGTTCGCCAACGCCAAGGCCGTGCTCGGCGATGGCTATGAGAGGCTTGCCGCGCTGTTGCCGCCGCCGGAGCGGCGCGGGCTGGTTCTGATCGATCCGCCTTACGAGGCCGCCGACGAGTTCGACCGTGTCGCCGCCGCTTTCGCGGCCGCGCATCGCCGCTTCGCGACCGGCATCTATCTGCTATGGCTGCCGGTCAAGCGTCAGGTCGATGCCGATGCGCTGGCCGGCGAGATTCTCCATGCGGGTGCGACCAGGCTTATGCTGCTGACGCTCGATGTGGGGCGTGCGCCGGATGCGGAGCCGGGGCGGCTGTCGGCCGCGGGACTGCTGGTCGTCAACCCGCCGTTCGGATTCGCGCCGGAGATGCGCGACGTGCTCGCCATCCTGGAAAAGCAACTCGCGCAAGGTCCCGGCGCGTCGGCGCGTGTGCAATGGCTGGCCGGCGAGGGCGGCTAGCGCGCGCAATAGACCCAGACATGCATCGGCGGCAGGTTTCGCCACACGATCGCGGCACGGCGAACCGCGATGCCGTCGACCGGCGGGATTGGCGGTCGCATGCCGTAGGAGAACTGGATGAACGGGCCGCCCGGCCGCAGCGCCGCGACGGCGTCGCGCAGCAGGCGATGGCGAATCTCCACCGGCTGGCTCAGCACCGGCACGCCGCTCACGATACTGCGCAACGGCTCGCCGGTTCCGCGCGCGCGCAACAGGCGCGCGAAGTCGAACGCGTCGCCTTGAATGACGGCCACGCCCGTGAACTGTTCGCGCAGCAGATCGGCGAATTGGGGATCGCTTTCGATGGCGACAAGGTCCGCGCGCGCGACGCCCTGCTCGAGAATCGCCCGGGTGACGGCGCCCGTGCCAGGTCCGAGTTCGAGCACCAGTCCGCCAGGCGTGGGCGCGATCTGTGCGGCGATGGTTCTGGCGAGGGCGCGGCCGGAGGGGACCGGCGAGGCGACCGCAAGCGGGCGCGCCAGGAAACCGCGCAGGAATTGCCAATCGTTGGTTGTGGTGGCGCTCACGGCTAGGAAATGGCCGGGCGCCGCGGCCGGTTCCGGCCGCGCATGGAATTTCCTGCGAACGCCATGCGGCGATGCAACAGAAGGGCGCGTTCGGCGTTGGATAGCAAACCAACAGGACGCTGCCATGCCCGCAACCCGCCGCCTCCGCTTCATCTGGGCCGACAAGCTGGTCCTGTTCGTCGCCCTCTCTGCTTTGGCCTTGGCGACGTTTCTTTGGGTGCTCGCGCTGATCGCGGCCGGCACCGCCGGCGCGGCTCATCTCGTTGCCTGCGTCGGAACCGCGAATGTCGTGAACGCTGGAGCGGCGATGGTAGCTTTGTGGGTTGCCCTGCGCGCGATCGACTTTGCCGCGGGCGGCTCGACGCGCAAGCTGTTCGCCGCTGCACCCGCGCGCATCTTGCTGCGCGATGCCGGCGTGAAATATGCCGCTGCGGTGCCGGCGGCATCTCCCGCCGCCTTGCCCACGGCATTTCCGGTCTAAGGTCCCGCATTCTCTCTGGTCGCGGCGCGCCCCGCCTGCTAGAACGTTGCGGGAACAAAGAGGTTAGACCCTTGCCGAAGCGCGCGGGCAGTGCCGATCTTCCGTTGCATGGTGGGCACGTTCCCAAATGGCTCGCCGACCGCATGACGCGGCTGGGCGCGGTCATCGGCGAAGCCGTCATCCATCACTACGGGCGCGACGAATTCCTGCGCCGGCTCGCGCA
>DATNNS010000138.1:0-2185 GCA_035601715.1 Rhizomicrobium sp. | reverse complement strand
CCGGCGACGTCATCTTCTCGATCGACGGGCAAGGTCTTGCCGGCAAGAGCCTCGACCAGGTGCAGCAGAAGCTGCGCGGCGCGCCGGGCACCAAGGTCGTGCTCACCATCATGCGCACGGGCGCCAAGGATACCTTCGATGTCAGCCTGGTGCGCGCGGCAATCGAGGTGGAGGCCGTGCGCTTCCACCGCGAAGGCGACGTCGGCTACATCCGCATTCCCGCCTTCAACGAGCGCACCGACCAGGGCGTGCAGACGGCGGTGCGCGCTCTGAAGAAGCAGATCGGTCCCGGCATCAAGGGCTACATCGTCGATCTGCGCGACGACGGCGGCGGCGTGCTCGACGCGGCGATCGAGGTGTCGGACGATTTCCTCGACGGCGGCGAGATCGTCTCCACCCATGGCCGCCATCCGCGCGACACCGAGCGTTATGACGCCAAGCCGGGCGACATCGCCGACGGCAAGCCGATCCTGGTGCTGATCAATGGCGGCACCGCCTCGGCGTCCGAGATCGTCGCGGGCGCGCTGCAGGATCACAAGCGCGCCACGATCCTGGGCACGCTGTCGTTCGGCAAGGCCTCGGTGCAAACCATCATCCCGCTCAACGGCGGCGAGGACGGCGCGCTGCACATGACCACCGGGCGCTACTACACGCCGTCGGGCCGCTCGCTGCAGGCCGAAGGCATCATCCCCGATATCGCGGTCGCCTCCAGCGACAAGGACGCGGACGATACGGAGCGGTTCGCGGAGAGCGAATCGCTGCTGCCGCACCATCTGGCGGCCGAGGGCGATACGACGGCTCCGGTGCAGGCGCCCCTGATTCGGCCCGAACCCGGCAAGACCTATGACGATTTCCAGTTGTCCTATGCGGTGAACGTGCTGGACGGCAAGGTGCGGACCAGCGCGGTGACGAGCGCGGCGCGGGGAAATTAACCCGCCCGTAACCGTAAATTCCGCTAACTAGGCGCATGGCGGCCGAACAGGGCATCGCAGGCAGGTTTCCGGGCGCGCTGGCGCTCGCCTGGTTCGCGGCGCTATTGACGGCCGCCGGACTCGCGGGGTTCATCGCGCTGTTCGGCAATCCGCGCGCGGGTGCCCCGGCCATCACCTTCGACATCAAGCCGCGCGTGCTCCACACCGCGCAGAGGCCGCCGCCGCAACATGCGACCGCGAACACCAATCTGATCGGCGCCGGCCCGCAGCCCACCGCGCCGCTGCCGCCCGGCACGCCGCAGGCCGCAGCGCAAACCGCGCCGCCGGGCACACCAACGCCGCCCGCAACGCCGACCGCATTGCCGCCGCAGGTCGTGCCGGCGCAGATCACGAAAGCGGTTTTTGCCGGCAAGGCCTTGATCGCCGATCCGGCGCTGATCGAGCAAAGCGCGCAAGGCCCGCTGCCGCGCATCGCCGATGACGGGCGCACGCCGATGGCGGCCTATGCGCCGCCCACGGTTGTCGCGCCGAACCAGCCGAAGATCGCCATCGTCGTCAGCGGTCTCGGCATCAGCGCGCGCCAGACCGCAGCCGCGATCGCGCAGCTGCCCGCCGGTGTCACGCTCGCATTCGCGCCTTACGATACCGACGTGCAGCGCTGGGTCAGCGAAGCGCGCCGCCAAGGCCACGAAGTTCTGCTCGAAGTGCCGATGGAGCCGTATGATTTTCCCGACAGCGATCCGGGACCGCACACCCTGCGCGCCGCGGCCGGCGAGGATTCCAATATCGACCGGCTGTCCTGGTCGCTCAGCCGCGTTACCGGCTATGCCGGCATCACCAATCTGCTCGGCACACGCTTCCTCACCGAGAGCGACGCGGTCGAACCCGTGATGACGTTCCTGGCGCGGCGCGGGCTGCTGTTCTTCGACAATGGCGGCGTGCCGCGCTCGGCCGCGCCCGATATCGCCAAGCGCCTCGGTGCGCCGTTCGCGCAAGCCTCGACCACGATCGATGTCATCCAGACCGGCATGGAGATCGACCAGCGGCTGTCGGAACTCGAAACGCGGGCGCGGCTCAATGGCTGGGCCGCCGGCGCGGGGTTCCTTTATCCCGTCACCATCGACCGTCTTTCGGTGTGGGCGAAGGGTTTGTCGCAGCGGGGTATTGCCCTCGTGCCGGCTTCGGCCATAGTGACGCCGTCGAAATAACCCGTCCGGCCCGATGTCCCGTCCGCAGGTTCGCCACGAAGATCT
>DATNNS010000137.1:0-10877 GCA_035601715.1 Rhizomicrobium sp. | reverse complement strand
GTGCACCGTCCTGTACGGCGTGCCCACGATGTTCATCGGCGAGCTCGATCTGCCAGACTTCGCGTCGTTCGACCTGTCGAGCCTGCGCACCGGCATCATGGCGGGCTCTCCCTGCCCCATCGAAGTGATGCGCAAGGTGATCGACAGGATGCACATGGGCGAGGTGACCATCGCCTATGGCATGACCGAGACGAGCCCGGTGAGCTTCCAGAGCGGGCGCGGCGACAGCGTCGAGCGCCGCGTCTCCACCGTGGGCCGCGTGCTGCCGCATGTCGAGGTGAAGGTGGTGGACGAGGAGAACCGCGTCGTGGCGCGCGGCGAAGCCGGCGAGCTCTGCACCCGCGGCTATTCGGTGATGCTGGGCTATTGGGACGACGCCGCGAAAACCGCCGAGGCGATCGAGGATGCCGGCTGGATGCACACCGGCGATCTGGCGGTGATCGACGAGGCGGGCTACGCCAACATCGTCGGCCGCATCAAGGACATGGTGATCCGCGGCGGCGAGAACATCTATCCGCGCGAGATCGAGGAATTCCTCTACCGCCATCCCAAAGTCGCGGATGTGCAGGTCGTCGGCCTGCCGGACGAGAAATATGGCGAGGAATTGTGCGCCTGGATCGTGCTGCGCGAGCCGGCGGATGAAGCCGACATCCGCGCCTTCTGCGACGGCCAGATCGCGCGCTACAAGATCCCGCGCTACATCCGCTTCGTCGACGGCTTCCCGATGACGGTGACCGGAAAGGTGCAGAAGTTTTTGATACGCGAGGCGATGGTCAAGGAGCTGGATTTGAAGATCGCCAAGACGGCCTAGGCGCGCCCATAATCATCTTCGAAACGTTCGATGTCGTCCTCGCCGAGATAGTCGCCGAACTGGACCTCGACGACGGTGAGCGGGGCCTCACCATGATTTTCCAGGCGATGGATCGCGCGCAGCGGGATGTCCGCCGTGCCGCCCGCCGCGACATCGAACACGGCGTTGCCGCGCGTGATGCAGGCGGTGCCCTCCATCACGATCCAATGCTCGCGGCGGTGGACATGGCGCTGCAGAGAGATGCGGCTTTTCGGATTGACCACGATTTCCTTGAGCTGGAAGCCCGGGCCTTGCGCGAAGCCGGTGTAGCGCCCCCAGGGACGGACAACCGGCGACAGATCGGTGCGCGATTGCGTGTGCCGCCACAGCGACGGCCAAGAGCCGATGTCGCGCCAGCCGATGTCGCACGGCACGACGGCGGCGCGATCCGTCTTCTCCATCACAACGCGATCGAGCGAGCCCTCGCGACCGAAACGGCCAAGTTCGCCTGCCATCACGTCGCCGCGGAAGAGGAACATGCCGCTATTCCACAGCGCGCCCCGCGCGAGCAGCGCCCGCGCCTCGTCGGCGCCCGGCTTCTCGACGAAGCGGGTGACCTTTTCGCCCTCATGTTCGATGTAACCGAAGCCGGTCTCAAGCGCGGTGGCGGCGATTCCGAATGTGACGATCTTGCCGGACTCCGCCAGCGGGACCGCGCGCGCGACGGCCTCATGAAACGCAGCTTCGTCTGCGATCACGTGATCGGCGGGGAGCAACAAGATCGGGCCGGCTTCCGCTTCGCAGGCCAGCGCGGTTGCGGCGGTGGTGCCGCGCGCGGATTCTTCCGCGATCACCGCCGTGCCCGGCAGTTGCGCCGTGGCGAGATCGCGATGGATGGCATTGACGATCGCGGTCACCGGCGCATAGCGAGCGGCGCGGCGCACGGCCTGCTGGATCAGCGTCTCGGCGCCCGTCAACGCCAGGAACTGCTTGGCGCGGAGCGGGGCAAGCCGCGTTCCGTCACCGCCGGCAAGAACGAAGGCGCGCATCGTCAGATGTGGATCGCGTGGCCGAGCGCGCGCAAGGCGCTTTCGTGGAACGCTTCGCTCAAGGTCGGGTGGACGTGGATGGTGCCGGCGATGTCTTCCAGCAGCGCGCCCATTTCCAGCGCGAGGCTGAATTCCGCCGACAGTTCGCTGACATGCGCGCCGACCGCCTGGATGCCGAGGATGCGGTGATCGTCCTTGCGCGCGAGCACGCGCACGAAACCCTCGCTCGCATCCATCGACAGCGCGCGGCCGTTGGCGGAGAACGGGAACATCGCCGTGATGACGTTGTCTCCTTTGGCGGCCTCGTCATTGGGCAGCAATCCGGCACTGACGATCTCCGGTTCGGTGAAGCACACCGCCGGGATCGACGCCGGATTGAAGCGGCGTTTGTGGCCGGCGATGATCTCCGCCACCATCTCGCCCTGCGTCGCCGCCTTGTGCTCCAGCATCGGCTCGCCGACCAGATCGCCCACCGCCCAGACATTCTTCATCGAAGTCCGGCACTGGTCGTCGACCTTGACGAAGCGGCCCGACATGTCGACGGCCATCTTCTCGAGACCCCAGCCTTCCGTGTTCGGCTTGCGGCCGACGGTGACGAGAATCTTGTCGGCGGGGAATTCGGCCGTTTTGCCGTCTTTCGTCTCGACGGCGAGCGATTTGCCGTCTTTCGACAGGCCTTTCGCTTTGGCGCCCAGATGCAGCGCCACGCCGTTCTTCTCCAGCCATTTCGCGACCGGGGCGGTGAGCGCGGCGTCGTAGAGCGGCAGGATGCGGTCCAGCGCCTCGACCACCGTCACGTCGCTGCCGAGCTTGCGGAAAGCGATGCCGAGTTCGAGCCCGATATAGCCCGCGCCGACCACGACCAGCTTCTTCGGCAGCGTGTCGAGCGACAGCGCCTCGGTGGACGAGATCACGTTGCCGCCGAATTTGAGGAACGGCAGTTCCACCGGCAGCGAGCCGTTGGCGAGGATCACATGCTCGGCGGTGATGGTGGTGTCGCCGACGGTGCAGGTCTTGGCATCGGAGAATTTCGCCCAACCGGGGATCACGCGCACCTTGGCGCGCTTGAGCAGCGCGCTGACGCCATTGTTCAACTTGTCGACGACGGTTTCCTTCCAGCGCACGGTCTCGGCAAAATCCACTTTCGGCGCGCCGCTGAGCGAAATGCCGTGACGGCCCTTGCCCCCGGCATGGACCATGGTCTCGAATTCCTCCGCGACATGGATGATCGCCTTGGACGGAATGCAACCGCGGATCAGACAAGTGCCGCCGACGCGGTCGGATTCGACCAGCGTGGTGTCGAGCCCGAGCTGACCGGCGCGGATCGCCGCGACATAGCCGCCAGGCCCGCCGCCGACGACGAGGACTTTGGTGTGGATGGGTTCAGGCATGAATTGCTCTATCTCGCTTGTGTCTGGCGAGTAGCGAATAGCGAGTAGCGAATAGAAAAGGCTACTCGCTATTCGCTACTCCCTATTCGCTTCTAGTCCATGAACAGCATCGCCGGATGCTCCAGCAGCGCCTTGATCTTCTGGATGAATTCGGCGGCGTCGTAGCCGTCGACCACGCGGTGGTCGAAGGAGGAGGACAGGTTCATCATCTTGCGGACGACGATGGCGCCATCGCGCACCACGGGCCGCTCGATGATCGCGTTGGGGCCGATGATGGCGACTTCGGGATGGTTGATCACCGGCGTCGTCGCCACACCGCCGAGCGCGCCCAGGCTTGTGATGGTGATGGTCGAGCCGGAGAGATCGTCCTTGCCCGCCTTGTTCTCGCGCGCCGCGGTCGAGACGCGGGCGACTTCGCGCGCGCTGTCCCAGATGTCGCGCGCCTCGGCATGCTTGACGACAGGAACGAGCAAGCCGTTGGCGGTCTGCGTCGCGATGCCGATATGGACGGCGGCGTGGCGATGCACCACGCCCGCCTCGTCGTCGAAGCGCGCATTGATCTGCGGATAGTCGGGCAGCACCTTCACCAGCGCCCGCATCAGGAACGGCAGCACGTTCAATTTGGGCTGTTCGGCACGCCTGGTCGCGTTCAGATGCGCGCGCAGGCTTTCCAGCTCCGTCATGTCGATTTCGTCGATATAGGCGTAATGCGGGATGCGGCGCTTGGTGTCCTGCATCTTCTCGGCGATCTTGCGGCGCAGGCCGATGACTTTCACTTCGTCGACGCCGTCGCGCTGCGCGTGGCCGGACGCGCGCGCGACGCTGGCCTTTCCGCCGGAGGCGACATAGGCGTCGAGATCGGCGTGATCGATACGCCCGGCGGGGCCGCTGCCGGGCACGAATTGCAGCTGGATACCGAGTTCCTCGGCGCGCTGACGCACGGCAGGCGATGCGAGCGGCTTGGTGTCGGCGCTGCGCGTGGCGAAGGCGGCGGCGCGCGGCGTTTCGTTGCGAACAGGTTCAGTGGGTTTCGCAGCCGGCCTGGTTTCGGGTTTTGTCTCGGGCGCGGCTGGCTTGGGCGTTTCGGCTTTCGCGACGGGCGCGGCCTTGCCGGCCATGTTGCCGGCGCCCTCCACTTCCAGTTCCACCAGCGGCGCGCCGACGGGCGCCATCTGGCCCGGCTCGCCATGGAGTGCGATCACTTTACCTGAGACCGGCGACGTCATTTCTACCGTCGCCTTGTCGGTCATCACGTCGACGAGGTTCTGGTCCTCCGCGATATGGTCACCGAGCTTGACGTGCCAGGCGACGATCTCCGCTTCGGCGGTGCCTTCGCCGACGTCGGGAAGCTTGAAGACATAGCGGCCCATCAGGATTTCCCCATCGCGCGGCGCATCGCCTCGATCACCCGCGCCGGTCCGGGAAAATACTGCCATTCGAAGGCGTGCGGATAGGGCGTATCCCAGCCGGTGACACGCTCGATGGGCGCTTCGAGGTGATAGAAGCAGTTCTCCTGCACCACGGCGGCAAGTTCGGCGCCGAAACCGGCGGTGCGCGTCGCCTCGTGCAGGATCACGCAGCGCCCGGTCTTCTCGACCGATGCCACGATGGTGGCCAGATCGAGCGGCACGATCGTGCGCAGGTCGATCACTTCGGCGTCGATGCCGCTCTCTTCCGCCGCGGCCTTGGCGACATGGACCATGGTGCCATAGGCCAGCAGCGTGATCTCGGAACCGGCGCGCACCACGGCGGCCTGACCGAGCGGCACGACGTAGTGGCCTTCGGGCACGTCGCTGGCCGGGAATTTCGACCAGGGCTGCACCGGCTGGTCGTGATGGCCACTGAACGGGCCGTTATAGATGCGCTTGGGCTCGAGGAAGATCACCGGATCGTCATCCTCGATGGCTGCGATCAGGAGGCCCTTGGCGTCATAGGGCGTGGACGGGATCACCGTCTTCAATCCCGCGACATGAGCGAACAAGGCTTCGGGGCTCTGGCTGTGGGTCTGGCCGCCGAAGATGCCGCCGCCATAGGGCGTGCGCACGGTCATCGGCACGGTGAAATCGCCCGCCGAGCGATAGCGGATGCGGGCGGCCTCCGAGACGAGCTGGTCGAAGCCGGGATAGATGTAATCGGCGAACTGGATTTCCACCACGGGACGCAAGCCGTAAGCGCCCATGCCGATGGCGGCGGCGACGAGTCCGCCCTCGCTGATCGGCGAATCGAAACAGCGCGTCAACCCGTGCTTCTTCTGCAGCCCTTCGGTGACGCGGAACACGCCGCCGAAATAGCCGGCGTCCTCGCCGAAGGTGAGCACATTGGGGTCGCGCGTCATCATCACGTCGAGGGCGGAGTTGAGCGCCTGGATCATGTTCATCGTGGGCATCTCAAGTCCCCATCTGCTGGCGCTGGCGGCGCAGATGTTCGGGCATGTCCTTGAACACGTCCTCGAACATGGTGCTGGCGCTGGGCAGCTGGTTCTGGCCGAGCGTGCCGAAGCTCTCGGCTTCCTTGTTGGCGGCGCGCACTTCCTCGACGACGTCCTTGTGCGTCGCCTCGTGATGCTCTTCGCTCCATTGGCCAAGGCCGATCAGATGCTGCTTGAGGCGTTCGACCGGATCGCCGAGCGGCCAGGCCTTGCCTTCGTCGGTCGGACGGTAGCGGCTGGGATCGTCGCTCGTCGAATGGCCTTCGGCGCGATAGGTGAACAGCTCGATCAAGGTGGCGCCGAGATTGGAACGCGCCCGCTCCGCCGCCCATTGCGTCGCGCCATAGACCGCGAGGAAATCGTTGCCGTCGACGCGCAGCGCCGGCAGGCCGTAGCCGATGCCGCGTGACGCAAAGGTGGACTCGTCGCCGCCCGCGATGCCGGCGAAGCTCGAGATCGCCCATTGATTGTTGACGATGTTGAGAATGACCGGCGCCTTGTAGACCGATGCGAAAGTGCAGGCGTAGTGGAAGTCGCCTTCCGCCGTGGTGCCGTCGCCGACCCAGCTGGCGGCGATGCGGTCGTCGCCCTTGTAGGCCGACGCCATCGCCCAGCCGACGGCCTGCGGAAATTGCGTGCCGAGATTGCCCGACACCGTGAAGAAGCCGTGCGCCTTGCTCGAATACATGATCGGCAGCTGGCGGCCTTTCACCGGATCGCGCGCGTTGGAATAGACCTGGTTCATCATGTCGACCAGCGGATAGCCGCGCGCGATCAGCAAGCCCTGCTGGCGATAAGACGGAAAGCACATGTCGCCGCGGTCGAGCGCCATGGCCTGCGCGATGGAGACGGCTTCCTCGCCGGTGCTCTTCATGTAGAACGATGTCTTGCCCTGGCGCTGGGCGCGGAACAGCCGGTCGTCGAAGGCGCGCGTGAGCATCATCAGACGCAGGCCGCGCTTGAGCGTCTCGGGATCGAGCTTCGGATCCCACGGGCCGACAGCCTTGCCGTCCTTGTCGAGCACGCGGATCAGCGAAAAGGCGAGATCGATGATGGCGTGCGGCGCGACCGCGATGTCGGGCCTGGGCGCGGCGCCGGCTTCCGGGATCTGCATGGCGGAGAAATCGGGACGGTCGCCCGGCCGGTGCTTGGGCTCCGGCACGCGCAGGGACAGCGGCTTACGGTTCTTCATGGAACGCCTGTTGGGTATGGCAATATTATATCAAGCCGGGCGGCTGATAGGCCCAGCCCAACGGGGCGTCAAGAACGCGCCGCAGCAAGCCAAACCGCGCAAGAAAGCGCCCTGCAGCGACCGTTTTGCGGAAAGCTCATAAGCGGCATGCCGCGCAGCGCGCCATAAACGGGCGGCGTTCCGAACGCGGCAAGGTTGGCCGGTCAGACCTTTTCCCAGATGCCCGAGAATACCGGCTGCTTGCCGATGGCGTGGCCGCTGACATCGGTCAGCGAATAGCCCTGCGCCAGCAATGCTGCGTTCTTCGTCTTGAAGCCCTGCGCCGTCATCCGGTGATCCGCAACCCAAGCGGGGCCGGCGCTCTTTTCGAAAATGGCGGCGAAGCGCGACTGGCCATCCACGGCGTATCCCGAAATCCCGCGCGGCCGGAAGCCCTGCGCCGCTTGCGCCGAGAGCTTGCGTTCGTAGTCCGCCGCGGTAAGCATCGCGCCGGCATCCTGCACGGCGGTGCGCTTTTCCCAAATCGCGCAATAGGTCGGGCCGGACGATGACCCGCTGCCATCGACATAGGCCAAACGATAGCCCTGCTGTTCGAGGCGTGCCGAGCGCTGTTCGAACTCCGCCTGCGTCATGCCGGGTTGCGCCTGCTGCGCCGGCCCGTTGGCGTATTGCCAGATCGCGGCGTAGCGCGGACCGCTCGCCGTCTGGAACCCGTCCAGCCGGCGCAGCCGATAGCCGCGTAGCCGGTATTTCTCCGCCGCATTCTTGTAGCCGGCGGCATCGAGCGTGTTGATCGCGACCCACAGCGTGTCCGGGGATGCGATGGACAGCATGGCGTGATGCGGAACGCCATCCGTCTCGTCGCGGTGCACGACCAATTGCAGAAAGCTTTGCGCCGTGTGCGGGCCGCTGGGTGCGGGAGAAACAATCCCGGTGCCGGCGAACGCGGCGACAGGGCTGCCGCCCAGGACGGCCAGACCCGAGGCAAATTCCAAGGTCGAGCGGCGGGTAATTGTCATATTGTTCTCCCCGAGATTCACTACCGGGGGCCACGATAGCAGCAGTTTCGCCAGCGGGCCAGCGAGCGGATTCCTGCCGGATGTTATAGGGAACCGGCGGAACAGCGCCGGACTATCCCGTTAGCCAAACTGGTTTTTCCTGCTCGGCGCAGGCGCAGTCCTTACTTCCAATCCAGGATCCAGAACGGGCGCGCGGGATCGCTGGTGAGTTCGACAATCGCGTCGCGTGCGGAATGAAAAGGGCCCGATTGAACCACCGCGCGGATCGCAAACGCCTGCCCGCTGGGGATTGCCGCCCGGTTATAATCGGCGCCCAGCGCTGTGTTCGCCGGTTGCGGCGGCGGGGTGCGCGCCGCGATCATCGCGAGCGCCTTCTGCTGGTCCATTCCCGGTATCACCAGCAGAACCGCGAGCGGCGCGGTGTTCATGTCGAAATTGGCCTGATGCGAATAGACCGTCAGCGCCGGCGCCAGGCGCGCGAACAGATCGGGCGTCATGCCCAGCACGAGGTTGACTTCGTCGACGGACTGAAACGGCCCTCCGCGCGGCAGATAGCCGAGCCCAGCGTCCTTGTAGTCCGCATTGGACGCGCCGTTGAGGCTTTGCTGGCCGGCCGGCGTCCGCCAGTCGATGATCCGGCCGGCGAGCGTATCGGCGTCCTGCGGCTCGGCGCCGGCCAGCTTGAGGAGCGTCTGCAACTGATCCTTGCTCGCGAAATTGACGTCGATCAGGCCCATTTCGCTCTGGATCGCGATCCGCACATCCTGGCCATCGAAAGTAAAATCCCGCGGCACGCTGTCGGTGCGCCATTTGTGATCGGCGCGCGTGTCGAGCAGGGTCACGATCGCGCGGTAGACGCCGGCATCGGCAAGGGATTGCGCCTGCGCCTCGGACCACGCATTGCGGCTCATGCGGACGGAAGTGGCGCCGGCGGTGAGCATCGCGGCGGCGATCAGCGACAGAACCGCCAGGCCCCACAGCACGGCGACCAGCGCCAGGCCGCGCTCGCCGCGCATCTCATTTTCTCCTGTGGAACAGCGGCTCGACCGACGGCATCTTGTGGCGCAACTCGTCGGTCACCGAACGGGCGCGCTGCAGATCGTCAATCACATGCGGGGTGATGAGGACCATCAGTTCGGTGCGGTCGTGGTCGTCGTTCTTGGAGCCGAACAGGCCGCCCACCACCGGTATCTCCGACAGGAACGGAAGACCGCTGTTGCCGAACGTCTTGCTGTCGCTGATCAGGCCGCCGAGCGCGATGGTCTCGCCGTCCTGGATGGAGATCGTGCTTTCGATCTTGCGCTGGGCGAAGGTCGGCGAGCCGAGCGTGGAGGTCGAGTCCGCCGCGACGTTGCTGACCTCCTGGGAGATATCCATCGTCACCATGCCGCCCTGGTTCACGCCGGGCGTGACTTTCAGGATGACGCCGGTGTCGTGATATTCGATAGAATTGACGATCGGCGAGTCCGGCGTCGTTACGCCGACGGCGGTCGCGGTCGCGATCGGAACCTGGTCGCCCACCTGCAAGGTCGCGGTATGATTGTTGAGCACCATCACTTCGGGCGACGAGATGACTTCGACATGGGTGACGGTCGACAGCGCGTTCAGGATGATCTGGATGTTGGTGCCTTGGGTGAACATGTAGGAGAAGCCGGGAAAGGCCTGGGCGAGCGGGAAGCCCGCATTGGACAGCGTGATGGTGTTCTGCTTGTTGCCGGGATTGTAGAAATATTGCACGCCGTATTGCAGGTCGTGGGTCAGCGTCACTTCCGCGATCGAGGCTTCGAGCAGCACCTGCAGCGGCACGATGTCGAGCTGGTGCAGCGCCGATTCGATGACGGCGTATTGCTGCGAGGTGCCGTAGATGACGAGCGAATTGTTCGTCGGATCGGCGGTGATGGTGGCGTTGCCGGTCGTGCCGGCGGTTTCCGACGCGGCTTCCTCAAGACTCTTCGACAATAGCGGCTCGGAGGAATCGCTGGCGCCGCCCCCTGGCGTGGCCGTCGGCGAACCCGTGCCCGGCGAGCCCGGCGCCGGCTCGCCCATCGTGCTCAGGGAAAATCCTTCGCCCGCGGGCGCGCTGGTGCTGGAACCGGCGCCGGATTTCGTGCCGGGCGACGGCGTGGCGCCGCCGAACAGCACATGGGTGAGCACCTCGGCAATGTCGGCGGCGCGGCCGTACTGCACCGCATACACATATATGCGCCGGTCGGTGCCCTCGCCCGGGCGGTCGAGCCGGTCGACCCAATGCTGAAGCTGCTGCAGATATCGGGGCTGCGTCGAGATCGCGAGCACCGAATTCAACCGCTCGATCGGCACCAGGCGCACGACGCCGGCGAGCGGGCTGCCGGCGCCGCCCAATATCTCGTCGAGTTCCTTGGCGAGACCGCGCGCATCGGTGTATTTCGGCGCGAACAGCGCGAACGACATGCCGGAGAGCCAGTCGACGTCAAAGACGCCGACTTCATCGACGATCGCGGCGCGCTCGTCCTCGGTGCCTTCGATGATCAGGAAGTTGCGCGCGGTGTCGGCATGCACGATCGCCTGGCTCGGCACCAGCGGCTCGATCAGATGCTGCATCTCCACCGCGCTGACGAAGCGCAGTGGCACCACCTCGATCCCGAAGCCCGGCTCGCCATGGGCATGGCGCGAGCCGGCGGTTGTGATCGTTCCGCTCTGGCGCGGCGCATCGGTGAGCGGCACCACCTTGTAGATGTCGCCGGTCTTGACGAGCGCGAGACCGTTCAGGCGCAGCGACTGCTCCAGCACGGGCAGCACTTCGGTGCGGCCGACCGGACGGCTGGTCTGCATCGTCACCGTACCCTGCACGCCGGCGCCGATGGTGTAATTGAGCCCGAGGAAATCGCCGAGCACCGCCTTGGCGACGTCGCGCACGTCGGCGTTGACGAAATTGAGCGTGATCCCGCCGTCATCGCTGACGGCGGTGGAGACGACATGGCGCGGCGGGCCGGCGCCGACGAAATTGCCGCTGCCGGGAATGATCTCGG
>DATNNS010000136.1:0-11733 GCA_035601715.1 Rhizomicrobium sp. | reverse complement strand
ATGGCCTCGCTCTCTCCCGCCGCAAGGATCGCCTCGCTCATCGCCTTGGGGCGTTCGCCGTCGCCGAACTTGGCCTTGAGATAGGCACGGCGCTCCACGCCCTCGGGCGGAATGGTCGGATCGAGGCGGAAAGCACGCCAGCGCACGTCGAACACGATGTCCGGCCGTTCGATCAGCGCACGTCCCAGCCGGCGCTTGCCGATGAAGCACCAGGGACAAATCGTGTCGGACACCACGTCAATCTGCATGCGCCAAATCTAGCGTGTTTACGCCCGGTATTTCCATCGCTAAGAGTCGCGGCTGCGCCATCGAAAATGAGGTCTCCCATGGGTCCCTTGCAGGGCATCCGGATCGTGGAATTCGCCGGCATCGGGCCGGGACCGTTTGCCGCGATGCTGTTTTCGGACATGGGCGCGGAGGTGCTGCGCATCGACCGCAAGGGCGGACGGCTGCCGCACAAGACGGAAATCTATCTGCGCGGCCGGCGCACGCTCGCGCTCGACCTGAAGAAGCCGGAAGCGGTCGAGGCCGCGCTCAAGCTGATCGACAAGGCCGATGCGCTGATCGAAGGTTTCCGCCCCGGCGTGATGGAGCGTCTGGGCATCGGCCCCGATGTGTGCCTCAAGCGCAATCCGCGGCTCGTCTACGGCCGCATGACCGGCTGGGGACAGACCGGAACGCTGGCCAATGCCGCGGGTCACGACATCAATTATATCGCGCTGACCGGCGCGCTGCACGGTATCGGGCATGGCGGCGGCAAGCCGGTGCCGCCGCTCAATCTTGTCGGCGATTTCGGGGGCGGCGCGCTGTATCTGGCTTTCGGCATCGCCTGCGGGATCATCGAGGCTAAGAAATCCGGCAAGGGGCAGGTGGTCGACACCGCGATGACGGACGGCGCCGCCTCGCTGATGACGATGTTCTACGGCATGAGCGCGATGGGCATCTGGAAGGACAAGCGCGGCGCCAACATGCTCGACGGCGGCGCCCATTTCTACGACACCTATGAGACCAGGGACGGCAAATACGTCGCCATCGGCTCGATCGAGCCGCAGTTCTACAAAGAACTGATGGAAAAGACCGGCATCGCCGATCCCGCGTTCGCCGCGCAGCACGACCGCGACGCCTGGCCCGCGCTGAAGGAAAAACTCGCGGCGGTTCTCAAGACCAAGACGCGGGACGAATGGGACGCCATCATGCTGGGCAGCGACGTGTGCTACGCGCCGGTGCTTTCGCTCGAAGAAGCGCCGAAACATCCGCATAACATGGCTCGCAAGACCTTCGTCGAAGTCGACGGCGTCACGCAGCCCGCGCCCGCGCCGCGGTTCTCGCGCACCGCGCCGGACGCGCCCGTCTCGCCGTTGGCGCCGGATGCGGAAGGCGCGCTCGGCGCCTGGGGTTTTTCCGGTGGCGAGATCGACAAGCTGCGCGCCGCCGGGGCGTTCTGAACCATGGCTCTTCCCGGCACCGAGGCGCGCCGGCGCATCTATCTGATGCGCCACGGTCATGTCGATTATTTCGGCAAGCATGTGCAGGAGACCGGCAACATCCACACCGTGGTGCTGACGGCGCGCGGCCGCAGCGAGGCCGAGGCGGCGGGACGCGCGCTCGCCCATGTGCGCTTCGAGCGCGCGATCTGCTCCGGCCTGCCGCGCACGCGCGAGACGGCCGAGCTGGTTCTGTCGTCGATCGTCGGCGCGCCGAAGCTGGAAACCGATCCGGAACTGGTCGAGCTGCGCGGCGGCAATCTGGGCCCGGTGGCGAACCGCGCCGAGCTGATCGCGCTGATGAATTCCTATTTCGAGCGCGCCCACGAGCCGGGCGCCACCAATCACGAAGGCGGCGAAGTGTTCGCCGAAGCGCAGGCACGCGCCTCAGGCGCGATCGAGCGGCTGTTGGCTGAGGACGACTGGCACACCGCGCTGGTCGTCGCCCATGAAGGCATCAACCGGCTGATCCTCAGCTGGGCCTGCGGCGCCGGCTTGCGCGCGATGAGCGCGTTCGAGCAGGACACGGGCTGCATCAATATCATCGATTTCGATTTGGGCGGCACCGGCGGCACGAAGCGGCGCCTGATCAAGGCCGTGAACCTCACGCCGTATAACTACCTCAAGCACGGCATGAACCTGACCAGCCTGGAAGCGATCATGCAGAGGGACGTGAAGGACGTGGTGGTTTAAAAAGACCCACCTCTCCCTTGTGAGGAGGTGATTATATTTCCAACTCGCACCAGATCGGCACGTGGTCGGACGGCCGCTCCCATTCGCGCACATGCTTGTCGATGGCGCAGGTCTTGAGCCGGTCGGCGGCGGGCGGCGAGAGCAGGATGTGATCGATACGAATGCCCTGGTTCTTCTGCCAGCGCCCCGCCATGTAATCCCAGAACGTATACTGGCCGGGCTCGGCGTTGCAGGCGCGAAAGGCGTCCGTATAGCCGAGATATTCGATGCGGCGCAGCGCCGCGCGCGATTGCGGCAGGAACAGCGCGTCGCTCTCCCACGCCTTGGGGCTGTAGCAATCGATCGGTTCGGGGATCACGTTGTAATCGCCCATCAGCGCGATGGGTTCTTCGTCCGCCAGAAGCGCCTTGGCATGCTTGTGCAGGCGTTCGAGCCAGCTGAGCTTGAAGGTGTATTTCTCCGTGCCGGTGGGATTGCCGTTGGGGGCATAGATCGAGGCTATCCGCAGGATGCCGCGCTTGCCCGGCACCACCGCTTCGAGATAGCGCGAATGATCGTCGCCTTCGCCGCCGGGCAGCCGCGGGGTGACGTCTTCGAGCGGCCGCTTGGAAAGGATGGCGACGCCGTTATAGGCTTTCTGTCCGTGTACGGCACAATTATAGCCGAGCGACTCGAACGCGGTGGCCGGGAAATTCTCGTCGGTGCATTTGAGCTCCTGCAAACAGGCCACGTCGGGCGCGGCCTCCTTGAGCCAGCCCACGACCGCCTCCAGCCGCGCCTTCACCGAATTGACGTTCCAGGTGGCGATTTTCATGCGTCAGACGGAAAAGCTCGTGCCGCAGCCGCAGGACGAGGTCGCGTTCGGATTGTTGACCTTGAACGCGGCGCCGATCAGGTCGTCGGCGAAATCGATTTCGGCGCCCTTTAGGAAATCGAGCGACACCGCATCGACCAGCACCGTCGCGCCGTCGCGCTCGATCACCAGGTCGTCGGCGGTCCGGGTATCGTCGAGGGCGAAATTGTACTGGAAGCCGGAACAGCCGCCTCCGGTCACCGCCACGCGCAGCATGGCGGGCTGGGGCTCGCTTTTGAGGATCTCGGCGATCCTTTTGGCGGCCCGGGCCGAAACCCTCACCGGCTCTGCGGTTTCCACGGTCATCTCTGCGCCTGACATGCCATATTGGGTACGAGTCTTATGTAGTCCTCCGCAGGGCTATCGCAAAGGGCCATGGACACCAACCAAACCCCGGCCGGCCGGCTGATAGGCCCGATTTTCGTGGCGCCGACAGCGCTCGCGCCGTTCGCGACGCGCCCCGCGCAGAGCCGCGGGCGGTATTACCCCGAACCCGAGAGCGCCACCCGCACCTGCTATGCCCGCGACCGCGACCGGATCATCCACTCCGCCGCCTTCCGCAGGCTCAAGCACAAGACTCAGGTCTTCGTGCAGCACGAGGGCGACTACTACCGCACGCGCCTGACCCATTCGCTGGAGGTGGCGCAGATCGCCCGCTCCGCCGCGCGGGTGCTGGCGGTGGATGAAGACCTCGCCGAGGCCGTCGCGCTGGCGCACGACCTGGGCCACACGCCGTTCGGCCACGCCGGCGAGGAGGCGCTCAATGCCGCGACGCTCGCGTTCGGCGGCTTCGACCACAATGCCCATGCGCTTCGGCTGGTGACGAAGCTGGAGCATCGCTACGCCGATTTCGACGGGCTCAATCTGACCTGGGAAACACTGGAGGGGCTGGTCAAGCACAACGGACCGCTATCCGCGCCGCTGCCCGGCCCGATCGCGCGTTTCGATGCGCGCTGGCCGCTCGAGCTTGCGAGCTGGCCGGGCATCGAGGCGCAGATCGCCGCACTCGCCGACGATATCGCCTATGTGAACCACGACATCGATGACGGCGTGCGCGCGGAATTGTTCTCCGTCGCCGATCTGGAGGCCGCGCCTTTCGTGGGGCCGCATGTCAAGGCGATCGGCGCCCGCTATGGCCAACTCGAATTCGGCCGGCTGGTGGGCGAGATCGTGCGCCGGCTGATGAGCGCGATGATCGGCGACGTGGTCGAGGAGACGCGGGCGAGACTGCAGCAAGCGAACCCGCGATCGGCCGGCGATGTCCGCCGGGCAGGGCGGGCGATGGTAGCGTTCTCCGCGACGATGGCGCCGGAGTTCGCGGCGCTGAAGGCATTCCTGTTCGCCCGGATGTATCGCCACCCGCGCGTGATGGCCTCGATGGACAAGGCAAAAGGTGTCGTGACCGAGCTGTTTGGCGCGTTCAGTGGCGATCCCGCCCTGCTGCCGTCTGACTGGGCCGCGTTATGCGGGGCGCCGGGCGACGCGGTGACGGCGGGCGTGGTGCGCGATTATATCGCGGGCATGACCGACCGCTTCGCCCTGCAGGAACATGGGCGTATTTTCCGCACAGAAATCGCCCTTTGATTGTCGTGATTCGACCCGATTCGAGTGCTAGATTTCCCAGCGTTCCCAGATTCGCGAGCAAGCGATGCCCAAGATCGAGCCTGGCGTGTACGAGCCCTCGGACGATGTCCGCGGCTTTGACGACGCGGATGACATGGAGGACGAAGGCTCGCGCCTGCCACTCCTGATCGTCATCGCGCTTCTGGTGCTGGCGGCGTTCGGCGGCGTGGTGTGGCTCGCTTATAACCAGGGCGTGCAGCGCGGCCGCACCGACGCGCCGCGCCCGCTCGTTGCGGATACGACGACGCATTTGAAGGTCTACGACCAGCCCGTACCCGCCGATGCGGACAATTCCGACACCGACAGCGTGCCCGCGCCGCCGACGGTCAAAACGCCGCCCACGGCGATGACCGCGGCGCCCGCCGAGGAACCCAAGCACACCGCGCCGCCGCCGACGGTGGTCGCCAGCGCGCCGCCGCCGGAGGTGGCGACCAAACCGCCGGAGCAGCTTGTCGCGCCGAAGCCGAAAGCCAAGCCCGTGGAAGCGGCGCCCAAGCCGATCGCGAGCGTTGCTCCGCCGACAGACATGGCGGCGCCCGCGACGGCTGAATCATCGGGCGCTTATGTGCTGCAGATCGGCGCCTACAAGTCGGAAGACGAAGCCAATGCGGCCTGGAAAACCTACGAGGCCAAGCACCCCAGCGTCGGGGGCTCGGAATTCGACGTGAAGAAGGTCGATCTCGGCGACAAGGGTGTCTGGTATCGCCTGCGCATCGGCGCGTTCGCGAGCAAGGATGCGGCGAACGCGCTGTGCGACAAGCTCAAGGCCGACGGCGCGGCCTGCATGCTGGCGAAGAAATGACACGCACGCGCGCGATCTATGGCTGCGCCGGCATCGCGCTCACCGCCGACGAGTGCGCGTTCTACGCGGACGCGCAGCCGTGGGGCTTCATCCTGTTCGCCCGCAACATCGCCGACCGGGCGCAAGTCAAGCGGCTGGTGGCGAGCTTGCGCGAGACCATCGGCGATCCGCGCGCGCCGGTCTTGATCGACCAGGAAGGCGGCCGCGTCGCGCGGCTCAAGCCGCCGCAGTGGCAGGCGCGGCCTGCGGCGGGGCGTTTCGCGCTGCTGCACAACGCTGCGCCCGAAGCCGCCCACGAGGCCGCCTATCTCAATGCGAGGCTGATCGCCTATGACCTCGCCGAGCTCGGCATCAATGTCGATTGCGTGCCGGTGCTCGACGTGCCGGTGGACGGCGCCGACGCCGTGATCGGCGACCGCGCCTATGGCCGCGATCCGACCGTCATCATCGAGCTCGGGCGTTCGGTGATCGAGGGGATGATCGAGGGCGGGGTGCTTCCCGTGATGAAGCATATTCCCGGTCACGGCCGCGCCACCGCCGACACCCACCACGAATTGCCGCATGTGACGACCTCGCGGGAGGAGTTGAGTGCGACCGATTTCGTCACGTTCCGCAGCCTGTCGGATTGCCCCATGGCGATGACGGCGCATGTCGTCTACGACGCGATCGATCCGCAGCGTCCGGCCACCACCAGCCCGCGCGTGATCAAGGAGATCATACGCGGCGAGATCGGGTTCGACGGGCTGCTGATGTCCGACGACCTGTCGATGAACGCGCTGGCGGGAACGCTCGCCCAACGCGCCAAGGCGAGCCTGTTCGCGGGCTGCGACGTGGTGCTTCATTGCAACGGCAGTCTCGACGAGATGAAACAGGTCGCCGGCGAATCCAAGCCGCTGGACGACGTCCATCTCAGGCGCGCGCAAGCGGCGCTCGCGCGGTTGACGCCTGCCGATGCGTTCGACGCGCGGGCCGGCTCGGCCCGCCTCGACGAACTTCTGGGGAAAGCGGCGTGAGCGAGATCGATCCGTTCGAGGCGATGGAAGCGGTCGCGCCCGAGGAAGCGCTCGTCGTCACCGTGGATGGCTTCGAGGGTCCGCTCGACCTGCTGCTGAACCTCGCGCGCGACCAGAAGGTCGATCTGGCGAAGATCTCCATCCTCAAGCTCGCCGACCAGTATCTCGAATTCATCGAGCGCGCCAAGCGGATGAACCTGGAGCTCGCGGCGGATTACCTGGTGATGGCCGCCTGGCTCGCCTATCTCAAATCCAAGCTGATCCTGCCGCAGGCCCATGACGTCGACGGCGAACCGACGGCGGACGAGCTCGCCACGCGGCTGCGCTGGCGGCTGCAGCGGCTGGCGGCGATGCGCGAGGCGGCGGCGCGGCTGATGGCGCGCGACAGGCTGGGCCGCGAAGTCTTCGCCCGCGGCGCGCCCGAGCCCGTCAACGTCATCAAGCTGCGCACCTACAAGGACACGCTCTACGATCTGCTCACCGCCTATGCGACCGAGCGGGTGCGCAAGCTGGGCGGCAAGACTTATCGCCCGCCGCTGGCGCCGGTGCTGCTGATCGAAGAGGCGCGCGAGCGGCTCGAACGGATGCTGGGGCGGATCGCCAACTGGAGCGGGCTGTCGAGCCTGCTGCCCTTCGAATGGTCGGGCGGCACGCGGCGGCGCTCGGCGCTGGCGAGCACGCTGCTCGCCTGCCTGGAGCTGGCCCGCGACGGCAAGCTGGAAATCCGCCAGCTGAAGCCGTTCGACGAGGTTTATGTGAAAGACCGTTCCCGTCCGCTGGAGGCTGTGCCATGAACCGCGTCGTTCGCCTGGTCGAAGTGCAAGCCGAGGTTGAGATCGTGCCCGAGAGGGAGAATCAGGATTTGCGGGACGTGACCGGCCTCAATGCCGAGCACCTGCGCATGACCGAGGCGCTGCTGTTCGCGGCCGGCGAGCCGCTGGACGCCAAGGCGCTCGCCACCTCGCTGCCGGAGGGGGCGGACGTGCCTGCGTTGCTCGCCGAGCTTCAACGGATTTATGAGGGCCGCGGCGTAAGTCTCGTGCGCGTCGCGGAAAAATGGCAGTTCCGCACCGCCCCCGATCTCGCCTTCCTGCTGCGCAAGGAGCGCCCCGAGCAGAAGCGCCTGTCGCGCGCCGCGATCGAGACGCTGGCCATCGTCGCCTATCACCAGCCGGTGACCCGCGCCGAGATCGAGGACATCCGCGGCGTGATGCTGTCCAAAGGCACGATCGACGCGCTGATGGAAGTGGGCTGGGTCAAGATCCGCGGCCGCAAGCGCACGCCGGGCCGCCCGGTGACTTACGGCACCACCGAAGCGTTCCTGCTGCACTTCGGGCTGGAAAGCGTGAGCCACCTGCCGGGCACCGACGAGCTCAAGGCCGCCGGCTTCCTCGAAGCGATCCCGCCGTCCGGTTTCGACGTGCCGAACCCGACCGACGGCCTCGCGCCCGACGAAGACCCCTACGACCCCAACGCGCCGGACGACATGGCGACGGGCGACGGGGAGTTGAGTTGAACGTTGGCTCCCCTTGAGGGAGGGTCGAAATTCGCTTTTCGCGAATTTCGGGCAGGGGGGGCTCAGCCGACGGTCGCGGAGAAAGAACAGGGAAACGACAGGCGGCGCGTTGATCGATAAACTTAGAAAAGATGGCGCGCGTGCCGTTGCTGGCTGGCGGATGCCGCAGTGCTGACGATAAAGCGTTTGCTTGTTTGGCTCCTGGAAAGAGCGGCGGAATTTATTTTTGGCGCATGCGCTTTGTTGTTCGTGTTTGGGCCCAGCGAAAGTTCTCAGTTTTCGGGATTTTTTGGAAATATCTATCTTGGAATTATCTACATGAGTTTTTTCTATCTCGCGTCCGGCTTCATTGTGTCCGCATTTTTTTTCGGAGCAATTCGGCGATCCGCGATCCCGCTGCATCAGGCTCTCATTATGGCCAGCCTCTTTGTCGCTCACCTCGCAGCGTTTGCTTTCTTTGTCTTCGGCGGAAAGCTTCAGCAAGGTTGGGTTTTGGGAGCTATTGGCGTCCTTATCGTGGGGCTGGTCAACTTTTTGGGAAGCTCGCTGCTGAACATGCTTTCCACGCCGCAGACGCATTCGATCGGTATTCGCCCGTAGCGGCGGCTCAGAGCGCATTCCTCAGCCCGCGACTTCCTCCGTCACCACCTTGAATTCGACGAGCTCGGCGATGCCGAAGGCCATGCTGATGGCGGCGTCGGTGGCGTCGCGGCCGACGGCCATCGGGATGCGGCCGATGCGCGGATGGTTGTGGCGGGCGTCCACCGTATGCCACGCGCCGCCGAGATAGACCTCGAACCAGGCGCTGAAATCCATCGGGTTGGGATCGTACGGCACGCCGATGTCGCCGAGATAGCCGGTGCAATAGCGCGCCGGGATGTTCATGCAGCGGCACAGCGCGATGCCCAGATGCGCGTAGTCGCGGCAGACGCCGAGACCTTCCTCATGGGCGTCGAAGGCGGTGCGGTCCGAGCGCGCATGCTTGTAGCCGAATTCGATCCGGTCGTGGGCGTATTGCAGGATGGCCTGCACGCGCGGCCAGCCCGGCGCGGTGTTGCCGAACTGCGCCCAGGCCGCTTCCATCAGCCGCTGCGTGTCGCAATAGCGGCTGCCGAGCAGGTACAGGATGACGTCGTTGGGCAGCTCGTCGACCGGATGCTGGATCGCGCCTTCGGGCAGGCGGTCGGGCAGGCCGCTGTCGGCGATCAGGAACCGGTTGGAAAGCGACAGACGGCCAACCGGCGCGACCAGCCGGGTGCAGATGTTGCCGAAATCGTCCGTATACATCCGGTGCGGCGTTTCGGGGTCGAGCACCAGCTTCTCGGGCTCGCGCAAATCGGCATGGCGCTCGGGGCGGATATGGAGCATCAGGAGCAGCGGCGTTTCAGCCGTGCAATGGAACGCGATGTTGTAGCCGGCCCTGATCAGCAAACCTGTACCCTCCGGCCTGTTACGGCGTGCCACCCCCCAGACGCTTGCGCCGCGCGTCCAACGGTGTTTCCGAGGTCACCTGAACCTCGACGTCCATTCCCAGAAAGTCCGCCGGCGCGCCTTGCCAGGTGCCCGATAGCGGCGTCGCCTGGATCGGATCGCGTACCACGGCCACCCGGATCAGATCGCGGTTGCCGACGAGACCGTTCGTGGGATCGAATTCCGCCCACCCTCCGTTCGGCAGGAAAACGCGCACCCACGCATGGGTGTTCCCCCCACCCAGCCGCATCGCCGCGACATTGGTGCGAGGGGGAACGTAGAGATAGCCCGATACGAAACGCGCGGCCAGCCCCAGCGTGCGTACCGCCTCCATCATCAGGACCGCGAAGTCGCGGCAGGTTCCCCGGCCGAGCCGCAGAGTCTCGAGCGGCGTCTGCGGCGCGCCGGAATAACGCCCGACATAGTCGAGCTCCTCGTGAATGGCGCGCGTCATCGCCGCCAGCACCGTGGGGGCGTCCACTTTCGGACGGACGTCGAGGAAGCGGCGGCTCCAGCGCTCCAGAGTCTTTTCGCCGTCGTCGCGCGGCCGCAGCATCGAGCTGTAGACATCGGGCAGGTCGACCGGATCGTAGGCGAAGGGATAGGCGTTCAGCCCGCGATCCGGCGAGGACGGATCGTCCAGCGATTCCTCCGGGGTGTGCTCCAGCCGGATCGTGCTCTCGAAGCTGAGCTCGCGCGCCTTGGCGCCAAAGCGCGCCAGCCCGATGCAGTTGCCGAACACGTCGTGGATATAACGGATGTCGATCGGCTTGGGCGCGATCGTCAGCGCGTGCTCCAGCACATGCTGGTCGAAGCTCTCGCGCGGGCGGAACATCATGCGATGCTCGCCGAACGCCACCGGCTTGGCGTAGCGATAGCGTGTCAGATGCCGAACCGTCAGTATGTCCATGCCGACGCCACTCTCGACTCACTGAACCAAGTTGGTCACAGCCTCGCCGCAGCCGACGCGTGACGCAAGGTCGCGGCCGATCGGGCCGGGCGGGCACCCACGGTACCGGCAAGCTTTCCGCGGCTGAGGGTCGGTAACCATAACGAACGAGTCTTGGCGAACGACATCAATCCTCCAGCTCGACCACTACCGCGTCGCCGTTCTCCAGCGCGATGGCGAGCTTGCCGTCGCGAAGGGCGCGGGCGTCGTTGCCGAAGACCTCGGCACGCCAGCCGTGCAGCGCGGGCACGCCGTCGTCCTCGAAGGCGGCGATGCGCTCGATGTCGTCGGCATTGGCGATCAGCCGCGGCGCCACCTTCGACGCCTCGGCGCGCAGGCGCAGCAGCGTTTTCAGCAAATCGACGGACGATTGCGACGGCTCGCGCCGGCGGCGCGGGCGGTCGTGGGGAATGCTGTCGGGCGGCGTGGCGGTGCGGCCGGCTTCGACCGCCTCCATCAGGCTCTTGCCCATGCGCGAGCCGGCGAAGCCCTTGGGCACGGCGCGGATGCGCTCGAGACCCTCGGCGTCCGGCGGCGGATGCGCCGCGATCTCCGTCAGCACTTCGTCCTTGAGCACGCGGTTGCGCGGCACGTTGCGTTCCTGCGCCTCGCGCTCGCGCCAGGCGGCGACCGCGGCCAGCATCGCGAGGAATTTCTTGCTCGAGGTGCGCGGCTTCAATCGCTTCCACGCTTTCGCCGGATCGAGCTCGTACAGATCGCGATCCTTCAGTGCTTCGACTTCCTCTTCCACCCAGGCGGCACGGCCGGTGTTCTCGAGCTCGGTCTTCAGCGCCTGGTAGATCACGCGCAGATGCGTCACGTCGGACAGCGCATATTCGAGCTGGTGTTTGCCCAGCGGGCGCCGGCTCCAGTCGGTGAAGCGCGCCGACTTGTCGATCTCGACATGGGCGAGGCGGCGGGCGAGCGTTTCGTACGACGCGCTGTCGCCGAAGCCGCAGACCATCGCGGCGATCTGGGTGTCGAACAGCGGATCGGGAATGACGCCGCCCTGCTGGTGGAAGATCTCGATGTCCTGCCGCGCCGCATGGAACACCTTCACGGTGCCGGGCGATTTGAGCAGCGTGTAGAACGGCGCCAGATCCATGCCCTCGGCCAGCGGATCGACGATCGCGGCGGTGTCGGGCGAGGCGACCTGCAGCAGGCACAGCTTGGGCCAGTAGGTCTGGTCGCGCATGAACTCGGTGTCGAGCGCGAGATACGGCGCGCCTTCGAGCTCGGCAATCAGCGCGGCCAGATCGGCCTTGGTCTCCACGATCCGCATGCAGACGGCTATAGCCGGATTCGCGAGGCCCGCGCGGCTTTATCAGTG
>DATNNS010000135.1:0-9324 GCA_035601715.1 Rhizomicrobium sp. | reverse complement strand
GTCCGCGCCGTCATTTCCGCGGCGAGCAGGCCCATAATCAGCCCGTCCTTGTCCGTCGTCCAGACCTTGCCGTTGCGGCGCAGGAATGAGGCGCCGGCGCTTTCCTCGCCGCCGAAGCCGAGCGAGCCGTCAATCAGCCCGGCGCTGAACCATTTGAAGCCGACGGGCACTTCGAACAGCCGGCGCCCGAGTTTTTTCACAACCCTGTCGATCATGCCGCTGCTGACGACGGTCTTGCCGACCGCGCTTTCGGCGCGCCAATCGGGCCGGTTGGCGAAGAGATAGGAGATCGCGGTGGCGAGATAGGCATTCGGATTCATCAGCCCGCTCGACTTGCAGACGATGCCGTGGCGGTCCGCGTCGGTGTCGTTGGCGAAGGCGATGTCGAACTGGCTGCGCAGGCCCACCAGCCGCTCCATCGCGTAGGGCGAGGAACAATCCATGCGGATCTGGCCGTCCCAGTCCACGGTCATGAAGCGGAACGTCGGATCGACGGCGTCGTTCACCACGGTCGCCGCGATGTTGTAACGCGCGATGATCGGCGCCCAGTAGTGTACCGCCGCGCCGCCTAGCGGATCGATACCGATCTTGATGCCGGACGCGCGGATCGCATCCATGTCGACGACATTGCCGAGATCGGCGACATAGGGCGTGATGTAGTCGCGCAAGTGCACGCAGGCCGCCTTGCGCGCGCGCTCCAGCGGCATGCGCTGTACGCCGTCCAGCTTCTTCGCCAGGAAGTCGTTGGCCGTCTTTTCGATCCAGCCGGTGATATCGACGTCAGCCGGCCCGCCATTGGTCGGGTTGTATTTGAAGCCGCCGTCCTGCGGCGGATTGTGCGACGGCGTAATGACGACGCCGTCGGCCAGACCACTTTTGCGGCCGTCATTGTAGGTGAGGATGGCATGCGAGATCACCGGCGTCGGCGTGTAGCCGCCGGCCGCGTCGATCATGGTCTCCACGCCATTGGCCGCGAACACTTCCAGCGCGCTGGCAAAGGCCGGCTCGGACAGCGCATGGGTATCGATGCCCATGAACAGCGGCCCGTCGATGCCGTGGGCTTTGCGGTAGAGACAGATGGCCTGCGCGATCGCGAGGATGTGCGCCTCGTTGAACGCGATATCGAACGCCGAGCCGCGATGGCCCGAGGTGCCGAACGCGACGCGCTGTGCCGGGATCGAAGGATCGGGCACGTCCGAATAATAGGCCGTCACCAGCCGCGGCACGTCGACCAGCAGCGATGTCGGGGCGGGCTTTCCGGCCAGCGGATTTATCGTCTCGGCCATGGCATCCTCATCCCAGCACCACCTGCACGCGATGGCTTTTGCCGTCATCGACCAGTGGAATCAACGCCTGTTTTCCCGAGAGCATTTCGCCGTCGAGCTTGGTCGCGAGAATTCCCCGGCTGACGCTCAGCGGGTTCTCCACGGAAATCTCATAATACGTCGAGCGGTAGCGGAAGGTCATCTCGAATCCCGGCCACGCTTTTGGAATGCAGGGATCCAGCAGAAGGTTCGTGCCCTGCTGGCGCAATCCGAGAATGCGCTCGATCGCCACGCGCCAGGTCCAGCCGGCGGCGCCGGTGTACCAGGTCCAGCCGCCACGTCCGACATGCGGCGGCATCGAATAGACGTCAGCGCACATCACATAGGGCTCGACCTTGTAGCGATGGACGCCGGTCTGGCTGCTCGCATGATTGATCGGGTTGAGAATGGACAGCAGCTCGAACGCGCGGTCGCCGTCGCCGAGCTTGGCGAAGGCATAGACCGACCACGCCGCGGCATGGGTGTATTGCCCGCCATTCTCGCGGATGCCGCCGGGATAGCCCTTGATGTAACCGGGATCGGGCTGGGCGTGATCGAAAGGCGGCGTGAACAGGAGCACCAGCCGGTCGTCGCGCCGCACCAGATATTTGTCGACGGCGGCCATCGCGCGCTCGGCGCGAGCGGGCTCGGCGGCGCCGGAGATCACGCTCCAGGACTGCGCGATGGAGTCGATGCGGCATTCGCTGTTGGAGACCGAGCCGAGCGGGCTGCTGTCGTCGAAGAAGGCGCGCGTGTACCAGTCGCCGTCCCAGGCCTGCTGTTCCAGCGCGGTCTTCAGCTGTGCCGCATGCGCGCGCCAGTCCTCGACGCGGTCGGAAGCGCCGCGGCGCTCGGCGATGCGGATGAACGCGTTGAGCGCGGTGTAGAGGAACCAGCCCAGCCACACACTCTCGCCCTTGCCGCCGTCGCCGACGCGGTCCATGCCGTCGTTCCAGTCGCCGGTGCCCATCAGCGGCAGGCCGTGCACACCGGCCGCCAGGCTCTTGTCGAGCGCGAGCGCGCAATGCTCGAACAGGCTTTCGCTGTTGGCGGAGTTTGTCGGCAGGAAGAATGCGTCGCGCTCGCCGTCGCGCAGCACCGGCCCTTCGAGGAACGGCACCATCTCGTCGAGCACGCTGAGATCGCCGGTGGTCTCGACATAATGCGCGGTGACATAAGCGAGCCAGCCGCGATCGTCCGAAACGCGGGTTCGGATGCCGCGTCCGGTCTCGGGCAGCCACCAATGCTGCACGTCGCCCTCGGTGAACTGCCGCGCGGCGGCGCGCAGCAGATGGGCGCGCGTCAAATCGGGCCGCGACAGGCACAGTGCCATCACGTCCTGGAGCTGATCGCGGAAACCGTAAGCGCCGCTCGCCTGATAAAACGCCGAGCGCGCCCACACGCGGCAGGCCAGCGTCTGATAAGGCAGCCAGCGATTGAGCAGGATGTCGGTCGCGCGGTCGGGCGTCTTGACCTGAATCGCGCCGGCGACGTCATCCCATTGCTTGGTGACGGCGGCGAACACCGCGTTCAAATCCGCGCTGCGGTATTTGGCGATCAGCGCCTGCGCCTGGGCTGCGTTCGCGGTCTGGCCGAGGAAGAAGACAATCTCAGTGGCGCCGACGGGATTGAGCACAACGCGGGTCTGCAACACGGTGCACGGATCGAGACCCGCGCCGGTGCGGTTGGAAAGCTGCGCCCCTTGCGCGAGACCGAGCGGGCGGTCGAGCGTGCCGTCGCGGCCGACGAATTCGGCGCGGTCGCCGCTCCAGCCGGTCTGCCGTCCCGACAGATCGGCGAAGGCAACCTGCTCGCCGAATTCGTTGCTCCACGGATTCTGCGCGAACATGGCGCCGGTCTGCGGATCGATCTGCGTCACGACGAACGGCGCAGCGGCCTGGCGCGACGTGCCCAGCACCCATTCGACATAGGCGGTGACGGAGAGATGCCGGGACCGGGCGGACAGGTTGGTGATCTTGAGCCGCGAAATCTTGATCGGATCGTCGACCGGAACATATTGCAGCAATTCGAGCGCTAGGCCATGCGCGCTGTGCTCGAAGCGGCTGTAACCTTGGCCGTGCGCGATCGTGTAGGAGGTGTCCTTCTCGCGGATCGGCAGCGCGGTTGGGCTCCAGACTTCGCCGGTTTCCTCGTCGCGCACGTAGAGCACTTCGCCGGGCGCGTCGCCGACGGCGTCGTTGGACCAGGGCGTGAGCTGGTTCTGCTGGCTGTCGACTGCCCAGGTGAAACCGCTGCCGTCGGTGGAGACCTGGAATCCGAACGAGGGATTGGCGATCACGTTGATCCACGGCGCAGGCGTGCTGTTGGCACCGTCGAGTATCGTCACATATTCGCGGCCCTTCGCGGCGAAGCCGCCGAGCCCGTTGAAGAATTCCAGCGCCGGCCGCGGCAGCGGCGATTCCGATGCCGAGGCGCCGGACGTGCGCCAGGGCGGCGGCGCGGTCGGCGGCGTGAAATCGCGGGCGCGGTTGACCTGTTCAAGAAGACTGCCGCGGCCGCCGCGCAGCACGGCGCGCGCCGCGGTCAGCAATAGCCCGCGAACCTCTGCCGGCATCAGGTCGGTGCGCAACACGAAGACCGCGCCGCGCGCATCGTCGCCGGACATTTTGGGCATCGAACGGTTCATGCGCACCAGCGTGTCGAGCCCGTTCTGCAGGGCCTGGATGTAGGACGGCGGATGATCGTTGAGGATCACCAGATCCACGGCGAGCTGCTTGAGCCGCCAATATTCCTGCGCGCGCAGCAGCTGCCGCACGAGCTCGAGATGATCCTCCTCGTCGATTTGCACCAGCACGATGGGTAGATCGCCCGAGATGCCCTGCGACCACAGCGTCGAGGATTTGGCTGCGCCGCGCTTGAGCACGTCCGCGGCCGGCCGCAGCGCCGGATCGGAATAGAGAACGTGATTGGCGAGACGCTGGAACAGATGCGCCTCGTCGGCGGAAATGCCCAGATGATGCAGCTGCATCTGCGCCTGGGTCCAGGCGAGCGTCGTGGCGCGCTCGAACGCCATCGCATCGTGATGCTTGTCGGCGAGGTCAAGGATCGCCTCGCGCGTCGGCGCGGCCATCGTCCAGAAGGCGAGCCGCGCGGTGGCGCCGCGCGGGATGCGCACGCGCCGGCGCAGCGCGAAGACGCCGTCCAGAACCGGCCCCGCGCTGTTGGACAGCGGCCAGCCGTCGCGGATCGCCGCCGGCGAGCGCACGGTCTGGCCGCGGCCAAGGAAGCGCGCGCGATCGGTCTCGAACTGCACGTCGCCCGCGGTTTCGCCCTCGACGACGACAAGATGCGCTGCCCAGACTTGCGGATCGCCGTCCGAGCGCCGCCGCCGCGTGGCGAGAATGGCGCCGAGGTTCGGGACGAATTCGGTTTCCACGAACAGTTTCGAGAAGGCGGGGTGGGCGACGTCGTCGGCCTGCCGTGACAACGCGATCTCGGCATAGGACGTGAGCTCGATCTCGCGGGTACGCGCGCCATGATTGGTGATCGAGACGCGGCGGACCTCGGCGTCGTCCTCCGGCGAGACGGCGATTTCCAGTGTGGTGGCGAGCGAGCCGTCGCGACGCATCATTTCGGCGCGGTCCTCGGAGAACACCACGTCGTAGGAATCCGGTTCCATGCCGCTCGGCTGATAACCGGCCGACCAGCTGTCGCCGCTTCGCACGTCGCGCAGGAAGATGTAAGAACCCCAGTTGTCGCGCGTGACATCCTCGCGCCAGCGCGTGACGGCGATGTCGCGCCAGCGGCTGTAGCCGGAGCCGGCGGCCGTCACCATCACCGAGTAACGGCCGTTTGACAGCAATTGCGTGCGCGGCACACGCGAATGCGCGCTCGCGTAGCGGCGCTGGGTTTCCGGCACCAGACTGTCGGCCGCGACCGAGGGTGCGGCCTGCTCCGGTGGCGGACGGGCGAGCGCGACATCGCGCGGCATGCGCTCCTGCAACAAAAGCTCGGCCGCCTGGACGATGGGCTCGGCATGGAAGCGCGCTCGCATCGCGCCGTCCTGCAGCGCGTCGGCGATGGCGATCAGGCTCATCGCCTGGTGATGCGCCATATAGGCGCGCACGATGGCGAATTTGGCGCCGTCGGGAACGCGCGCGCGCGTGAAATCGAGCGCCTCATACCAGCCATAGGCGCCGCGTGCGCCGAGACCCGCGAGGCGCTTGAAATTGCGCGCTGCCGCGGCCGGCTCGACCATCGCGGCCAGCGCGGTGGCATAGGGCGCGATGACGGTGTTGTCGGAAAGGCCGCGCTTGTAGCCGAGATCGGGCACGCCGAAGCTCGAATACTGATAGGTCTGCTCGATATCGCGCGCGTTGTATTCCGATTCCGAAATGCCCCACGGCACGCCGAGCCCGTCGCCATATTCGATCTGGCGGCGCACGGCGAGCTGATTGGTGCGCTCGATCAGGCTGCCGGCCGGCGCGCGCATGACGAGCGACGGCATCAGATATTCGAACATCGAGCCGGACCACGATATCAGGCCCGAGCCGCCATCGATCGGCGTCAGCGTGCGGCCGAGACGGAACCAGTGCCGGGCCGGAATGTCGCCCTTGGCGATGGCGATGAAACTCGCCAGCCGCGCTTCGGACGCGAGCAGGTCATAATAATTTGAGTCGAGGCTACCGTCGCTGCCGCGGTAGCCGATCGACAGGAGCTGGCGATCCGGGTCGAACAGGAAGCCGAATTCCATGCCGGTAAACATCGTGCGGGCGGTTTCCTCCACCGTTGCCAGGCGGTGGAGAAGCAGCTGCGCCGCGCTCGCGGATTTTTCCAACCCCTCGATCAATGCGTCATCGTTCGCCCCGCCGGCATGCGCCCGGCATTCCTCAAGGGCTTTTTCGCAAAGCGCCGGCAAGCGCTCGATCGCCGGCACTGCTTCCAGCGCCACCAGAGCGGTGCTGTCCGAAAGGCAGGCCGTGTCGCGCGCGACGAGCGCCGCCCAAGGCATCAGCGTTTCCAGCGCGCTGCGATTGGCGAGCACCGCTGCGCGCAGCGCCTGTGCCCACAGCAAGGCCTCGGTGTCGGGACCCGCGTCTTGCACGAGGGCCTCCAACGCTTCGGCGCGGTTCGTCAATTCGCCCAGAAACATCGCGATGGCTGAGGCGTTGACAGGGATGCGTTCGAGCAGGCCGGCAAACTCGGCAAGCGCCGCGGTGAGTTCCGCTTTCGCATCCTGCGGCCGCAACGACTCGCGCACGAGGTCGAGCATGTCTTTCAGGCCGACGCTCCAGCACGGATGGACCGCGGGCGCCGTGGCGATTTCGCGGCAGGCATTTGCAAGCGCGATCAGATGGCCGGCGAGATTTCCGCTGTCGACGGAGGAGATGTATTTGGGATCGAGCGCCCGCAGATCCTGCGTCGCGTACCAATTGTAGAAATGGCCGCGGAAACGTTCGAGCTTGTCCATGGTGGCCAGCGTCGCTTCCAGCCGGTCGAGCATCTGGGGCGTTCCGATCCAGCCGAAATCGCGCGCCGACAGGATCGACAGCAGGTACAAACCCAGGTTGGTCGGCGAGGTGCGATGCGCCACGACCGGATTGGGGGTTTCCTGGAAGTTATCCGGCGGCAGCATGTTGTCTTCCGCCGTCACAAACGTCTCGAAGAAGCGCCAGGTGCGCCGCGCGATCAGCCGCAGCGCATGCCGGTCGGACTCCGCGACGGTGAGATGGCCCGATGCGGGCGGCGGCTTGCTTGCCCAGCGCGCGACCAGCGGCGACAGCACCCACAGCACGGCGAACGGCAATGAGATGTGCCAGGGATGATGGCTGGCATAGGCGGTGCTCGCGCCGACCGCGACGGCGAATGCCGCGCTGGCCGCGATCTGAACCGACAGTGCGCGCGAATCCGATTGCGAGTCTTCACTGGCCTGCGCCGCGGTGGTCCATTCGAGCAGATTGCGCCGCGCGACGAACTGGCGATACAGGCTGCGGATTACCGCATCGACCATCAGCCAGGCGGAATGGGCGAGGAAGATGATGAGGAACGCGCTCTGCAGCAGGCCGAGCGCCAGATCCTCGCCGAGCGCCTTGAAATGATTGCGCAGCGTCACGCCCGTGCGCCGCGGTATGATCTCCGCGAGCACCGGCAACAGCGGCGGGAACACGATGGTGATGAGCAGGAAGCCGGTCCAGACGATCGAGATGTGGAACGGCAGGAACCAGCCCACGATGAAGGCGAGCAGGGCGGCCGGCGCGGAGAGCGAGCGGCGCAGATTGTCGAGCAGCTTCCAGCGTCCGATCGGCGGGATCGTGGTCTGCCCGTCGACGCCGTGCGCGAAAATCCACGGCAGCAGCTGCCAGTCGCCGCGCACCCAGCGATGCTGCCGCGCCGCCGCCACGTCATAGCGCGAAGGAAATTCCTCGACCACTTCGACGTCGGAGGCGAGACCGGCGCGCGCGAAGATTCCTTCAAGCAGATCGTGGCTCAGAACCACGTTTTCCGGAATCCGGCCCTTCAGCGCGTTCTCGAAGATGTCGATTTCATAGATGCCCTTGCCGACATACGAGCCTTCCTCGAACAGGTCCTGATAGACGTCCGAAACGGCGAAGGCATAGGGGTCGAGGCCGTTGGGCCCGGAGAACGCGCGCTGGAACAACGAGCCTTCGCGGCCGATGGGGAGCGACGGCGTGACGCGCGGCTGCAAGATGCCGTGGCCTGCGCTGACGCGGCCGAGCCGCGCGTCGAAACGAGGACGCGTCAAGGTGTGGGCCATCTTGCCGATCAACCGCTTGGCCGCGCCGATCGGCATGCGCGTGTCGGCATCGAGCGTGATCACATAGCGAATGCCCGGCGGCAACGCGGGCGGCTTGCCGTCGATGGCGATGAAGGTGGTGTCGGTCGCGCCGCGCAGCAGGCGGTTCAGCTCATGCAGCTTGCCGCGCTTGCGCTCCCAGCCGATCCACTTGCCTTCGCCTTCGTTCCAGACGCGCCGACGGTGCAGCAGCGCGAAGCGGTCGGCGCGGCCGTAATGCTGATTGAGACGGGCAATACCTTCGGCGGCGCGTGCCAGCAGCAGGGAATCGTCCGGCGCGGTTTCGGTGGGCGAGTCGGTCCAGTCCGACAGAAGCGCGAAACATAGATTGTCCTCGGGGTTCGAGAGGTAGTGCACTTCCAGCCGCTCGACCTGATCGTCGATAGCCTGCGGCCCGGTCAGCAAGGTCGGCACCACGACGATGGCGCGCGATTCCGCCGGCACGCCGTTCAGCAATTCCATGCCCGGCAGGAGCGTCGCGCCCAACCGCTGGGTGATGAGGCGATTGACCAGCGCGACGGCCACGTCGGAGGCGGGCACCACGCCCAGAATCGCGAGCACCGCGAGCATCACGCCGCCCAGCCCGACATGGGCGACGGCCCATAGCCCGAGTGCGAGCACGACAGCGGTGACGAAGAAAAGCGTTCCGACATAGCCGTAGATTCCGCGGTCGGCATTGGCGCGGAACAGCCGCGTTCCGAACGGCACGCGGCAGCCCAACTGTTTCTCGAAGGCGCGGCGACCGGTGGAAATCAGATAAAAGCCCGGGTCGCTTTCGCGGCTGCTGCGGTCGATTACGCGGCTGGCCGCGGCGGTGGCTTCCTGCGCGACTTCGATTTCCGCATGCTCGGAGCTTCGCGCCAGTTGCTCGACCGCGCGGCGATAGAGGTCGCGGGTGGGAAAGTCCATCGCGGCGAAGTTGCTGCCGGCGCGCAGCGTCGCATCGACCAGGCTGACGCTCTCGAACCATTCCGCCCAGTTGATCGTCGTGATCAGGCGCATGCTGGTGATGACGTTGCGCACCGTAACGTTCATCGCGCTCTGGCGCTGGACCTCGTCGCGCACGATGCGGTCCGTGGTCGTGCCCGCCGCACCCAGCCGCTCGTTCAGCCACTGCAATGCGGGCGTCGTGGTGGGATCGCGGTCGCGCAGGCGCTGGGCGAGTTGCACGGCGAACGCCGTCGACCACGGCGTCTGATCCAGGCTCTTGAGCACGGCGGCGGTGGGCTCGGCGGCGCGCGCCTC
>DATNNS010000134.1:0-9954 GCA_035601715.1 Rhizomicrobium sp. | reverse complement strand
CGCATCGGCCCGTCCGCTTCGCCTGCATGTCAGCCGCGGCAATCTTGCTGCCGCGCGGCTTTACCTGCGGCTGGGGTTCAAACCGGTCGCGGAGGACGCGGCGAATATCGAGATGGAATGGAACGGATGATTGTTGCGCGCGCGCGCCGCCGCTAGAATGTGCGCCGCATTCGCAGAGACTTCGACATGGAATATCTGACAGCCGAAACCTTCCAGCCGCATGTCGGCAAGGACGCGCATTTTCGGGGCACGCATCACATCCTCAAGCTCGACCGCGTCGAAGTCCAGACGGGACCGATTCCGCCCGGTCACCCGTTCTTGCCCTTCATCGTGATCTTCCAGGGCCCGATGGTACAGGACTACCTGAAGTCCGGGATCTATGATTGCGAGATCGAGGACGGGCCGACCGTCAACATCCACGTCGCGCCGATGCAAACCGAAACGCCCGGCTTCCACGAATACCAGGCGATCTTCAGCTGACGCGCAGCCAAAACAACAAAAAGCCGTCGCGGTATTGCCGTGACGGCTCGTTTGTCCGCGGGATCGCCGCTCAGGTTTGCGACGGGAAGATGCCCTGGAGCGCGATGCAGAAGTTCAGCACGAGAAAGGGCTGCTGGTTCTGGTGCGCCTGGCTGCCGCCCTGGTTGCCGATCGTGCCGGCGCCTAACACCTTGGATGGAGTCCCGGCGCCGTAGAGATTGACGACCTGCGTTCCGCCCGTCGTCGCGGCATGGGCTTGGGCCAGCGCCTTGGTCGTTCCGGCCATGCGCCCTGCGGCGCCGGCATCCGCCGACACGTTCGCGGCCTTCCCGACATGGTTGTGCTGGGCCATTTCGGCGATGGAGAGCGTGTGCGAGCTTTCGCCGCCCACTTCGCCGAGCGTGTGGCCGCTGCCCATATGCATGGGGATGCGCGCCTGCAGGTTTGGCAGCCCGAAATTCACCCGTCCGTCGCCGCCATAGGTCGTGCCCAGGAGCGCGAACAGCGGCTGGTTCTGGTTGATCGGCAGGAGCTGGCCGTTGCACTCCGCCCAGCCCTTCGGCGCGAAGTTGAACGACATGATCTTGATTTCGGACAAAAACGGTGTGGACATTTTGGCTGCTCCTGTTCTTTTTCCGGCGCTGCTTTGTTGCCTGACTTCTATGGCCGGGCCGGGTAGACCCCCTGGAGGGCGATGCAGAAGTTCAGCGTCAGATACGGCATCAGGTTGTTGTGCGGGAAGTTCGAACCGGTAGGACTGACGCCGTTCCCGCCCATGCTCACGTTCGGCGCGGTGACGGTGTAGTATTGCAGGCCGCCGGAATTGCCCTGGCCGTCGTTCCAGCCGGGCTCGCAAAGATAGTTGCCATTCGGATCGGACGTCGTGCCCAGCACGGTGGTGGCGTTGAGACTGTGCGAATGCGACGGCATCTCGCTGTCGAGTACCGTGACTGTGTCCGAGCCGCCTTCCTGCCCCTCGGCATACAGGCTGAGACCCGGTCCCTGGCCAAAAAAGATAGGGACGCTGCCCTGCATGTTGGGCAACGCGAAGTTCGACTTGCCGTCACCGCCATACATCGTGCCCAGCAGCGAGAACAGCGCCGTGTTCTGGGAAAGAGGAAGAAGCTGGCCGTTGCAGAACGCCCAGCCCTTGGGAGCGAAGTTGAACGGGAAGATGCGGATTTCGGCCACGAAGGGATCCATAAGAATGCTCCATTATTTGGATCGTATTGAACACGACGCCCGGGTCTTCAGGTCGGGCTTGGATAGACGCCGAACAGCGAGATGATGAAGGAGAAGCACAGATAGGGCTGCAGGTTGCTGTGCGGCTGGTTGCCGCCATCGTTCTGTATGGAGGATGCGATCAGCGCCGTGGTGGGAGGGCCGGCGCCATATGTTAGGAGGCCCGAGACGCTGCTGCTCGGCACGGCCATGATGGTGTTGCTGGGCGACACATTCAGGCCCGTCGTCGTAGCCAGCAAATTGTGGGTGTGCAACGGAATCTGCTGGGTGGTGAGCGTGACGTTTTCCGCGCCACCGGTCTGCGCGAGGGTCACCGTGGTGCCGGCGCCCGTGCCCATATGCATCGGCACCCGGCCGCGCAGATCCGGCAACGCGAACGTGGTTTCGCCGTCGCCGCCATAGGTCGTGCCGATCAGGTTGAACAGGGTGTCATATTCCGCGATCGGAAGCAGGGAACCGTCGCAAAAATTCCAGCCGGAGGGATTGAAGTTCCCTCCGAACATACGGATTTCGCCGACATAGGGTGTTCCCATGGTTTTCTCCCTCGCTGGACCTGTTCGACGCGCAGCCCAAATGGGCAATGCCTGAAAACTGTAAGAACTTCCCAGAAACAGAGCGTGCAATCAAGGAGGAAGGAGATCCATTAGCCCGCTTCAGGTACCGCGCGGGCTTCCAGCGCGCCTATCTTGTCGATCTCCACGCGCACGACATCGCCCGCTTTAAGAAATGAGGGTGGTTTCATCGCGAAGCCGACGCCGGCGGGTGTTCCGGTGAATACGATGTCGCCGGGCTCCAGCGTCATCGCCCGGCTCAATTGTGCGATCTGGTCGAAGATATCGAAGATCAGATGTTTGGTGTTGGAACTTTGCGCCTCTCGCCGTTCACCAGGCAGCGGATGCCGAGCGTATGCGGATCGTCGATCTCGTCGGGCGTGACGAGCCACGGCCCGAACGGCGCGTGGCTGTCGAAGGATTTGCCGAGCAGCCATTGCGAGGTCTGGAACTGCCAATCGCGCACGCTGACGTCGTTGCCGGCGCAATAGCCGAAAACAAAGTCCCTCGCCTGCTCGCGCGCGACATGGCGGCAGCGCCGGGCGACCACGAACACAAGCTCGGCCTCGTAGTCGACGCTGGCGGAGACTTTCGGCAACACGATCGGGTCGTAGGGTCCGTTCACCGCGTTGGGCAGCTTGGCGAACCAGGTCTGATGCTCGGGCTTCTGCTGCCCGCTTTCCGCGATATGGTCGTCATAATTGAGCCCGATGGCGAGAATCTTGCGCGGCCGCGGCACCGGCGCGCGCAAATGAACATCGGAAAGCTTGAGGTGTGATGCGCTCCCGGCAACCCGGCGCACCTCGCTTTCGACGCGCGGCCACGCCTCGATCAGCGCGATCATGTCTTTTGGCAAAGCGGGCGCCGCGCGCGATAGATCGATCACGCCGTCGCCCGCGACAATGCCGATGCGCTCCGTGCCACCCTGCTCGAATGTCGCGAGCTTCATGCGCGCTCCTGCGCGAAATGATCCGCCACGATGCGCGCCACTGCCATGGTCACGCGCTTGCCTGTCGGGATATCGAGGAATTCATTCGGGCCGTGTGCGTTGGAGTGCGGTCCGAGCACGCCAGTGACGACGAATTGCGTCTTGGGAAACTTCTCGCCCAGCATCGCCATGAACGGAATGCTGCCGCCTTCGCCCATATGGGCCGCCGGTTTTCCGAATGCCATCTGCGACGCTTCGGTCACCGATTTCTCCAGCCACGGCGCGAGCGCCGGCGCATTCCAGCCGCCTTGTCCGTGCTCCGCGTCGAACTCCACGTCCGCGCCATAGGGCGGGTCGGCTTCGAGCGTCGCCTTGAGCAGCTTGGTCGCCTTGTCGGCGTCAAGCGTCGGCGGCAGGCGGAAGGAAAGCTTCGCGGTGGAGAAGGGCAGCAGCACATTGCCGCCATTGATCGGCAGCGGATAGCCGTCCATTCCCGTCACCGCGAGCTGCGGCCGCCAGGTCCGGTTGAGCACAAGTTCCGTCAGATCCTCCGATACCGGTCGCGTGCCGCCGGCGAAAGGCAGCTTGCTGTAAACTTCATCGCCCAGAATCTTCGCTGCCTGCTTGGCCTGTTCGACGCGCTGCGGTGGCACCTGTACATACAGATCCGGCGGCTTGATCGCGCCGGTCTTCTCGTCCTCCACCCGCGACAGCGCCGCGCGCAGGATTCGAAATGACGACGGCACGATGCCGGACGCATCGCCGGAATGAACGCCTTCGGTCAGCACGCGCACGGTGAGATTGCCCATCGCGATGCCGCGCAACGAGGTGGTGAGCCACAGCCGGTCGTAATCGCCGCAGCCGGAGTCGAGACAGATCACCAGCGACGGTTCGCCGATGCGCGAGGCGAGATGGTCGACATAGAAAGGAAGATCGGGACTGCCGGATTCCTCGCAGGCCTCTATCAGGATGACGCAACGCGCATGCGGCGCCTGCTGCTCGCGCAGCGCCAGCAACGCGGAGATCGCGGCATAGATCGCATAGCCGTCGTCGGCGCTGCCGCGGCCGAACAGCCGGTCGCCCTTGCGCACCGGCGTCCACGGCCCGAGCCCTTCCGACCAGCCGACCATCTCCGGCTGCTTGTCGAGATGACCGTAGAGCAGCACCGTGTCTTTGTTGTCGCCCGGAATCTCGATGAAAATCAGCGGCGTTCGGTTCGGCAGTTGCACGACGTCGAGGGTTGCGCCCTTGAACGCCGCGATCTTCTCGCGCGCCCAGCGTTCCATCAATTCCACCGCGTCGGCCATGTAGCCGTGCTTGGCCCAGTCCGGATCGAAGGCGGGCGACTTGTTGGGGATCTTGATGTATTCGGTGATCGAAGGCACGACGGCATCGTCCCAGATGTTGTCGACGAACGTCTTGAGCTTCTGCGCATCCATGCGGGCGTTCCCTATTGCGCGCGGTGGACCGCGCCATCCTTCATCACGAACTCTATAGCGCGGATCGCGGCGATGCGCTGCGACGGATCGCCTTTGACCGCGATCAGATCGGCGAGGTAGCCCGCGCGCACCGCGCCGAGCTCATCGTCCTTGCCGAGAATTTTGGCGTTGACGGCGGTCGCGGCGCGCAACGCTTCCGCGTCCGTCATGCCAAGGCGCGTCATCCATTCCAGCTCGCGCCAGTTCTCGCCGTGCGGGAACGGCCCGACGTCGCTGCCGCAGCCGATGATCACGCCTTCCGCGCGCGCATTGCGAAAACCCTGTTCGGCCAGTTTCATATGCGGCGTGGGCTCGCTTCTGTCGCGCACATGGCCATGGAAATATTCACTGATCGCCTCTGCGACCGTCAGCGTCGGCAGCAGCGGGATCGCTTTCTTCGCCATCAGCGCGAAAGTTTCGCGCGAGCCGCCATAGCCGTGCTCGATCGTATCGACGCCGGCCAGGGCCGCGCGCCGCATGCCTTCGTCGTGGGCGGCGTGGGCCGAGACAGGACGGCCGAGCGAATGGGCGGTCTCCACCAGCACGGTCATTTCGTCCTGCGAGAAGGTCGGTCGCGTCTCGCCGGCGGGTCCCACGCGATAGTCGGCATAGACCTTCACCCAATCCGCGCCGTGGGCGATCTGGTGGCGCACCGCGCGGACGATCTCGTCGGCGCCGGTCGCCTCTTCGGCACCTTGATGCATGCAGCAATCGGGACGGAATTTGTGCGCCGCCGGGCCGTAGCAATGCGACGCCACGATCGCCCGCGTCGCCACGAACAGCCGCGGTCCTTCGACGATGCCGTCCTCGATCGCGCGCTTGATCGCGACATCGGCAAAGCCCGCGCCTTCGGTGCCGAGATCGCGCAGGGTGGTGAAGCCCGCCATCAGCGTCGCTTTCGCGTGCCCCACCGCGCGCAGCACGCGCGTGGCCTCGGACTCTTTCAGCACCTGATCGTCCCACGGCGTCTCGTTATAGGGATGCAGCAGCAGGTGCGAATGCAGGTCCATCAATCCGGGCAGCAGCGTCAAGCCTGGCAGCTCGATGATCTCGGCATCGCTCGGCGCGGCGGTCTTTTGCGCCGGCCCCGCGGCCGCGATGCGATTGCCGCTCACCAGCACGGTCCAGCCGGTTTGTGGCATGTTGTGTTCGGGCGACCAGACGCGGGCGGGGCGAAGGAGAATGGGCATGGCGAAATCCTAAGCCGGAATTCGCCGCGCGCCTATGCGCGTTTTGCCGGCCAGAAGTCGCACGATCTCCAGTGCATCCCCGGTCGCCGCGCCCAGAGCGGTGTTGTCGAGGATGCACCACGCGCTTGCCTTGCGCGAACGTTCCGCCAGATCGCGCGCGAGCTGTTCAAGGAACGCCGGCTCGTAGGCGGAATAATACATCCGCGGCGATCCGTGCAGCCGGTAATAGACGAGCCCGGACCAGCCGCCGGGCGTCGCCGCCTGCGGCACGCCCGCCGGATCGGCCGCGACGCGCGCGATGCGGAAACCGGCAAGCGTCTTATCGGCCGCCGCGCCGAACCAACTCGCATGGCGCGGCTCGCAGGCGAGGAGGCCTGAGAAGCGTTCGCGGCATGTCGCGAAGAAAGCGCGCGAGATGGGCGCGTCGAAGACCAGACTCGGCGGCAATTGGATCAGGATTGGGCCGAGCTTGTTGCCCAACGCGCGCGCCTCGTCCGCAAATCGCGCGAGTTCGTCGTCCGCGCCGCGCAGGCGTTTGTTATGCGTGATTGTGCGCGGCATCTTGACGGCGAAGCGGAACTGCTCGGGCACGCTCGCGGCCCAGCGCGCATAAGTGGCCGGCTTGTGCGGCCGGTAGAACGACGAGTTGATCTCCACCGCGTTGAAGCGCGTCGCATAGCGCTCAAGATGGCTGTCGCCGCCGTCGAAGCGGTCGGCATGTTCGCGGCGGATCGCCCAGCCCGCGATCCCGATATAAGGCGCCGTCATGCCGCGCTCCGCAATTTGCCGACTTCGCCGGCGAGATCGCGCCAGATCTCTTCCTTCCAGTTCCAATGCGCGGCGGGCGACGGCGACGGCAGCACCCAGATGCGCGTCGCCCCGATCTTTTCGCTTTGCTCGCCGAAACCGGTTTTGCTGCCCAAGAATCTGCGCCCGCCGTTCAGACTCGTGAAAGCGAGGATCGCGGGCGCGTATTGCGCGATGCGCTTGCGCAGCGCCGCCGTCGCGTCGGCGCCCAGGCTTCCCGCCGGCAATTGCGAATCCATCCCATAGGTATGCTTGGCGAGATCGGTGAGGCCGATGCGATAATCGAGCAGCGCGCGATATTCCGACGGCGCGAGCAGGCGCGGCGTCAGCCCTACGGTGTAAAGAGCGCGCCAGAATTTGTTCTGCGGATGGGCGTAATAATGGCCCTTCGCCGCCGACATCGTCCCCGGCGCCGTGCCGCAGAACACGACAGCGAGGCCGGGCGCGAGAACATCTGGCAGGACGGGCGATGCGACCATGAGGATTGAAACGCGCGAGCCGGGCTTTCATCCCATCCCTAATGGAAATCGCGCGATTTGGGCAGCACGCGCACATTGCGCGGATGGCGGCGCAGATCGCCGGTGCTGTCGGTCCGCGCCGGCGGCGCGTCGTCGGACAGCCGGTCCAGGTCGCGCGTGCGGTCGCTGAAGCGCTCGGCCATCAGATGGACGACGCCTTCGGGGCTGCGCTGGATCGTACCTTCGACCTCAAGCAGCCGCCCGCCCATCACCTCCTTGCGGAAGCGCTGGAACACCGACGGCCACACCACGATGTTGCACACGCCGGTTTCGTCGCTCAGCGTGACGAACACGACGCCCTTGGCGCCCGGCATCTGACGCGTCAGCACGATGCCGGCCGCGCGCGCGGGACGGGCGTCCCATTCGTCCGTCACCTCCTTGCAGCTCATGACTCCGTCCGCGCGCAGCATGTCGCGCAGGAATTCCATCGGATGGGCTTTGAGCGACAGACGCATCGTCTGGTAGTCGGCGACCGTGTGCTCGCTGAGCGGCATGACGGGCAGGGGCGCGGTGGTTTCCGCCGGCAAGTCCTCGACGAACTGGGCCGCGAACAGCGGCAGCGCCGCGTCGTCCGGCAGCCGGCGCACCGACCACAGGCTTTCACGGCGGTCGAGCCCCAGCGAGCGGAAGCAATCGGCTTCCGCCAGGACGATCAGCGCGCGCTTGGGCAGCCTGGTGCGCCGCGCGAAGGAATCGAAGGCCGAAAAGCCGTTGCCGCGCGTCTCAGCGATGGCCTTCGTCCACCAGTCCTCCTTGAACCCTTCGATCTGCCGAAAGCCCAGCCTGAGCGCGAGCACGCCGTCTTCGCGATATTCCAGGATGTTGTCCCATGCGCTGAAATTCACATCGGGCGCGCGCACCTCGACGTCGTGCTCGCGCGCGTCGCGCACGATCTCGGCCGGCGCGTAGAATCCCATCGGCTGGGAATTGAGCAGTGCGCAGGCGAACGCCGCGGGATGATAGCGCTTGATCCAGGCCGAGACATAGACGAGCAGCGCGAAGCTCGCGGCATGGCTTTCGGGAAAGCCGTAACTGCCGAATCCTTCGATCTGCTTGAAGCAGCGTTCGGCGAACTCCTGTTTGTAGCCGCGCGCGACCATGCCGCCGATCATCTTGTCGCGGAACTTGTCGATGGTGCCGACATTGCGGAACGTCGCCATCGCGCGGCGCAGGCCGTTGGCCTCGTCAGGCGTGAACCGCGCCGCCACGATGGCGAGCTTCATCGCCTGTTCCTGGAACAGCGGCACGCCCATGGTCTTGCCGAGAATGCCTTTCAATTCGTCCGCCGGCCCATGCTCGGGCGACGGCGCGGGAAAATCGACGAGCGCGGGATTCTTGCGCCGCTTCAGATAGGGATGGACCATGTCGCCCTGGATGGGCCCAGGCCGCACGATCGCGACCTCGATGACGAGGTCGTAGAACTCCCGCGGCCGCAGCCGCGGCAGCATGTTCATCTGCGCGCGGCTTTCGACCTGGAACACGCCGATGGCGTCGGCCGCGCACAGCATGTCGTAGACCGCCGCGTCGCTCTGCGGGATGGTGGCGAGGGTGAGCTTGGCCTTGCCGCTATAGCCGTCGATCAGGTCGAACGCCTTGCGGATGCAGGTGAGCATCCCCAGCGCGAGAACGTCGACCTTCATGATGCCGAGCACGTCGATGTCGTCCTTGTCCCATTCGATGAAGAAGCGGTTCTCCATCGCCGCCGGGCCGATCGGCACGATGGTGTCGAGCCGCTCGCGCGTCAGCACGAAGCCGCCGGGATGCTGGGAGAGATGGCGCGGAAACCCGATCAGCGCCTCCGTCATCTTGACGGTGCGCGCGATCAGCACATTGCCTGGTTCGAGATCGCTCTGGCGGATCTCATGATCCTTGACCGTCCCGCCGCCGCTGCCCCAGAAGCCGCTGACCAGCGCCGCCGTCACGTCCTCGCTGAGCCCGAACACCTTGCCCACTTCGCGGATCGCGCTGCGCGGCCAATAGGTGATGACCGTCGCGGTCAGCGCCGCGCGGTCGTGGCCGTAGCGCTTGTAGATATCCTGGATGATGTCCTCGCGCTTCTCATGCTCGAAATCGACGTCGATGTCGGGCGGTTCGCGGCGCTCCTGCGAGATGAAGCGCTCGAACAGCAGGTCGACCTGCGTGGGGTCGACGGCGGTGATGCCCAGCATGTAGCAGACCGCCGAATTGGCCGCCGAGCCGCGGCCCTGGCACAGAATCTCTTTCTCGTTGGCGACGCGCACGATATCGTGGACGGTGAGGAAATAGGGCGCAATCTTCAGCTGGATGATCAGCGCGAGTTCTTTCTCCAAAGTCGCGCGCACTTTGTCCGGAATGCCGTCTGGATAGCGCCATGCGGCACCCGCCCATGTCAGATCGGACAGATGCTGCTCGGGTGTCTTGCCTTTGGGCACCGGCTCGTCGGGGTAATTGTATTTGATGTCGTCCAGCGTGAAGCGAATGCGCTGCGCGAAGCGAAGCGTTTCCGCGATCGCCTCGGGCGCGTCGCGGAACAGCCGCGCCATTTCGTCCGGCGATTTCAGATGACGTTCGGCATTGGCTTCGAGCAGCTTGCCGGCGGCATCGAGCGTGACATGTTCGCGGATGCAGGTGACGACGTCTTGCAGCGCCCGCCGCCCGGGCGCGTGATAGAGCACGTCGTTGATCGCGAGCAGCGGGGCGCCCGCCGCCCGCGCGATCCGCCGCAGCGTCTTCAGCCGCCGCCGGTCGTCGCCATGATGCGGCATCGCGGCGGCGAGCCAG
>DATNNS010000133.1:0-2756 GCA_035601715.1 Rhizomicrobium sp. | reverse complement strand
TTTCCCCCTCCCCGAAAACGCTCCGCGTTTTCGACCCTCCCTCAAGGGGAGGGTGGATTCAGCGTGCTCGGTCTTCACGCCACACCCGCCTCGGCGATCTCGGCCAGCACTTCGGCGTCAATTGCCGGATTGGCCTCGCCGTCGGTTGTCGCGATCAGTTCCTTCGGGATCAGCAGCAGCACCGGCAGGATCAGTGCGTAGACCGCCGTCGTTGCGAGCGCGCAATAGAGGAAGCCGTGCGTCGGGCTGCTGGCATAAATCCTCGCGCCCAATATGTCGCCGCCGCGATAGGACAGCATGTAGACCCCGTCGACCATCATCATCAACGTGCCTTGCAGGCCGGGCGGACAGGCGCGCATGGCGAGATCGTAATAGGCACCCGCCGCGATGCCGCCCATCATGCCGATCGGCAATGCCAGCCACAGCGCTTGCGCCGGAGAGTTCACCAGCGCCAGCGGGATCATCTGCGGCACCGTGATGATCGTGCCCCACCACAGAAGCCTCTTCAGGGAATAGCGCCGGCACAGCCACGCATAGAGAAAGTACATCGGAATGAAGGCGACGGCGAAGATGGCGTAGTAGTCGGTGTAGATCGCGTCGGACGCGTGCAGCTTGTCGGTAAGATAGAATTGCAGCGGCGTGTTCGATCCGGGCGCGAACTGGAACAGGAACATGACCAGCACCGCCGGATAGACGGCGCGGTGCTTCAGCAGGCGCTTGATGTCGCCCACGAAATCCGCGCCCAACGCCTGCGGCTTGTCGTAGGCGTGGCCGAACACCGCTTTCGGCTTCCAGAATGCGAACAGGAACATCAGCAGCGACAGCACCGCCATCAGGATGAAGGTCTCGCGCGGCGGCAAGTGCTCGGCGATCCATCCCGATGCGAGCGCGCCGGCAATGTAGGGCACGCTGGCGATGATGTTCCACAGCGCGCTGAGCCGCCCGGACATCAGTTTTTCCTGGCCCACCAGCGCCAGCAATGCCCACTGCCCCGCAGCCACGAAGCGCCACAAAAACATCACCAGGAACATGCCGATGAAAAGGCCCTGATAGGTGAGCTTGGAATAGGCCATCCAGACGAAGACCACGGCCGTGAGCGGCGCGAAAATGAGGAAATAGCCGCGGTCGCGCAGCCCCAACGGGCTCCACAGATCGCGCGTCAATCCGAACACGAACGACAGATAGACCGGGATGGCGGTGAGCAGCCGGAACGTCGACACCTCCGTGGCGCTGGCGTGCAACTGGTCCTTCAGCATGTAGGACGTCGCAAAATCCAACAGATAGCCATGCGGCATCACCAGATAGACGAACAAGGTGAGCGGCGTGAAATAGGCGAATATCTTGCGCGTTTGCCCCGCGTCACTCTGTGTTGCGTCGGTCATCCCACCTCCTGTTGCGTGATGCAGTGTATCCCGCCGCCGCCCTGCACGATGTCGAGCGCGTCGATCTGCAGGATGTCGCGCCCGGGGAAGCAGTCGGCGATCACGGCGCGCGCGGCCTCGTCGTGCGGATCGTCGAACGACGGCATCACCACGCCGCCATTGGCGAGATAGAAATTGACATAGCTCGCCTGCAGCGGCCGCCCGCGCCAGTCGGCGCCGGGATTGCGCGGCTGGACGATCTCCACGATCTCGATCTTGCGCCCCGCGGCATCGCGCGCTTCGCTGAGGCGCCGGATCGCTTCCATCACCGGCGCGTGGTCGGGATGCGCCTTCGCCGCCGGCACACCGACGATGACGCGGCCGGGCGCCGCGAAACAGGCGATGTTGTCGACGTGGCCGTCGGTCTCATCGTCCGAGAACCCGTCGCCTAGCCACAGGATCTTGCGCGCGCCGGTGAAAAGAGCCAGCCGTTCCTCGATCTGCTGTCGCGTCAGGTTCGGGTTGCGGTTGGGGTTGAGCAGGCATTGCTCGGTGGTCAGCAGTGTGCCCTCGCCGTCGCTGTGGATCGCGCCGCCTTCGCAGACCAGCGGCGCGCCATAGGCCACCGCACCCGTCCTTGCGAGGATCCGCCCGGCCAGCGCGGCATCGTTCGTATACGGATGATATTTGTTGCCCCAGGCGTTGAACTGCCACGCCACGCCGGCGCGGCGGCCGTCCGGGGCGCGCAGGAATGTCGGCGCCATGTCGCGCGCCCAGGAATCGTCCAGCGCCACCTCGTAGATCTCGATCTTGCCGGCGGTCGCGAGCTTGGCTTCCAGCGCATCCTGCGGCCGCGCCGCCAGCGTCACCGGCTCGAACGACGAGATCGCGCGCGCGACGCGCGCGGTCGCGGCTCGCGCGCGCAGCAACCCGTCCGGCCCGCCCCAGACCTCCGTGCGGCATGGCCAGCACATCCAGGTCCGGCTGTGCGGCGACCATTCCGCCGGCATCGCATAGCCGTCGCGCGCCGGGCAGGGATCGTCCGCATCGAGCGTTCGGGTCATGGCTCTGTATAGCGGGTTGCTCCGCTGCACGAAACGTTTAGGTTTGCGCAAAACACGGAAAACGCAATGCCCGGAAAGATCGACGCGCGGCTGAAGGAACTCGGCATCGAACTGCCCTCGCCGCCCGCCCCCGTCGCGAGTTACGTACCTTATGTCGTCAGCGGCAAGCTGGTGTTCATCTCCGGCCAGGTGACGATCGCGGATGGCGCGCTGAAACATGTCGGCACCGTGGGCAAGGAGCTGTCGCTGGAAGACGGCAAGACCGCCGCCCGGCTATGCGCGATCAACGTTTTGGCGCAGGCCAAGGCCGCGTGCGGCGGCGATCTCGACA
>DATNNS010000132.1:0-4663 GCA_035601715.1 Rhizomicrobium sp. | reverse complement strand
AACTCCACCAGTAGAACGCGGTGACAACAGCGGCGGCGAGAAGCAGCGCGCCCAGAATGTGGTCGGCGAGTTTCATGCAGGATGCACACTAGCGCCGCGGGCCGGAGCCCGCCATGGCGCGGGCCGGCCGTCCGTCGTAATATCCGGCCGCGTCCGCTCGGGGGAGTACGCCATGTCCCATCTGTCTCGCTATATAAAGTTCGCCTGCATCGCCACGGTGGCAAGCATGACGTTCGCCGCCGCTCACGCGCAGCGCGCGCCGGCGCAGCAGGCGCCGGTCACGCAAACGCAGCCGCCGGTCGGCCGTCCCTTCATCAGCAGAATTCCAATCGGCCCGCGCTATCCATTGCGGAACGCCTGCGAGGCGCTCAAGTCGCTGGCGCTGCCCAATACGGTGATCCTCAGCGCGGAAGACAACGCCACCGGCGGTTTCACGCCCACCATTCCGCCGTCGCCGCCGGGCGCTCCCGCGATCGCTGGACTGCCGGCCTATTGCCGCGTCGTCGGCAAGGCGACGCCGACCGCGACGTCGACTATCGGCTTCGAAGTGTGGCTGCCGCTCGGCGCTGCCTATAACGGACGTTACGAGCAGGTCGGCAATGGCGGGTTCGCGGGGCTGGTGAGCTATGACGGCCTGGGCGAAGGCATTCGGCGCGGTTATGCCACGGCCTCGACCGACGACGGCCACGAAGGTTACCAGGATTCCACTTTCGCGCAGATCTCTCACGACAAGATCGTCGATTTCGGCTGGCGCGCGCTCCAGCAGACGACCATCGCCGCGAAGGCGCTGATCCAGGCGTTTTACGGCGCGCCGCCGAAATACTCCTATTTCTTCGGTTGCTCCGACGGCGGCCGCGAGGCGCTGATGGAAGCGCAGCGCTTTCCCAATGAATTCGACGGCATCATCGCCGGCGCGCCGGCCAACGCGTGGACGCATCAGTTCACCGCGCTCGCCTACGACACGCAGATGGCGTACGGCCACGCGCTGCCGTTCCCCGCGATCCTGCCGCCCGCGGCGCTGAGCATCCTGAGCCAGGGGGTGCGCAAGCAATGCGTCGGCAAGGATGGCGGGCTTCCCGGCGATCTGTTCCTCAACGATCCGCGCGTCTGCGTCATCGACTGGAGCAAGATTCAGTGCGCGCCCGGCCAGAATCCCGCGACCTGCCTGAACGCGGCGCAAGTCGCGGCGGTGGAGGCAATTTACGCCGGCGCGAAAAATCCGGCGGGGCAGATCTATCCCGGCTATGAGCCGGGCTCGGAAGATGCCGACGGCGGCTGGCAACTGTGGATCACCGGTCCGTTGGGCATTGGACCGTTTCCGACCTTCGGGCTGCAGACCTTCTTCGGCGAAGGGTTCTTCGCGAATTTCGTCTACCACGTGCCGGTCTACAATCTGATGACCCTCGACATGACGAGCGGGCTGGCCGCCGCCGATATACTCGCGCCCGATCTCAACGCGACCGATTCCGATCTCTCCGCCTTCCGCGCGCATGGCGGAAAGCTGATCCAGTATGCCGGCTGGGCCGATCCGGGCGTCGCGCCGCAGGGCGGCATCGATTATTACGAAGCGGTACGTTCGGCGATGGCGCTCAGCTATGCCGACGAACAGGGGTTCTACCGGCTGTTCATGGCGCCGGGCATGATGCATTGCTCGGGCGGGCCGGGCGCCAATGCGTTCGGCAACGTGACGGCGCCAGCGGCATCGCCTGTCGATGCCGATCACGACGTGCTGATGGCGCTGGCGCGATGGCGCGAGATGGGCACCGCGCCGGACAAGATCATCGCCACGAAATACGTCAACGACAACCCGGCGATGGGCGTGGCATTTCAGAGGCCGCTCTGCCCCTATCCGCAACTCGGGCGCTATGACGGCGTCAGTCCTGACAAAACCAGCGCAGCGAGTTTCGTCTGCGAAGCGCGCTACGTCAGACCGGTGCGCTGGCCGCTGGAAAAGGCAAAGCCCTGACGCGCGGCCCGTAAACCGCGGAAGCGCTTCGACAAACGCGGGCATTCAAAACGCCACTGCGAATACCTATCTATGCGTCGCAGCCAATGGCGGAGGATAGCCATGGAAGCCGTCCTGTTAGTCTCTCTCGTTCTCATCGTTTTGGGCCTCAGCGGGTTTCGCATCGCGCAGCAATATGAGCGCGCGGTGGTGTTCCGCTTCGGTCGTTATATCGGCATGCGCGGTCCGGGCCTTTTCTGGATCATTCCGCTCGGTATCGACCGCGCGACGAAGATGGACATGCGCGTGTTCACCGACGGCGTCGAGCAGCAGGAAGCCATGACGCTCGACAACGTGCCGGTGAAGGCCAATGCTGTGATCTGGTATCGCATCGTCAATCCGAGCCTTGCCATCATCGAAGTGCAGAACGTGCGCAACGCCGTGATCCAGATGGCGCTCACCACCTTGCGCAACATCATCGGCCAGCATTCGCTGGGCGATGTGCTGAAGGATCGCGAGAAGCTTGCGGGCTTCATCAAGGAACGCGTCGACCAGGTGACGGAAGCCTGGGGCGTGGAGATTCAGAACGTCGAAATGAAGAACGTCGAAATCCCCGCCACCATGCAGCGCGCCATGGCGCAGGAGGCCGAGGCGCTGCGCGAGAAGCGCGCCCGCATCATCAAGGCGGAAGCCGAGCAGGAAGCCGCAGTCAAGCTGCGCGAAGCCGCCGACGAAATCATGCGGACGCCAGCCTCGCTGGAATTGCGCCGCATGCAGATGTTGACCGAGATCGGCGCCGAGCAGAACACCATGACGGTGGTGATGATGCCCAGCGAGTTCGTCTCGGCTGCACGCGCCTTTGCGGAAGGCGCGACCGTGTTGCCGAAGGAAAGGAGCTAGTTCGCTCCGACACGGTCGCGGTGACGGACACGTGTCTGCTCTCAGGCTTCGCTATGTGGCCGATATTGCTGCACGCGGGTCGCGCGCAGGCCGGGCATACCGAACCGGCTGATCGCGGTGCGCCAGCCGAGGAACTCCTCCATCGTCAGGGCGTAGCGTTCGCAGGCCTCATCGAGGCTGAGGAGGCCGCCTTGCACCGCGGCGACGACTTGCGCCTTGCGGCGGATCACCCAGCGTTTGGTGTCAGGCGGCGGCAAATCAGCGAGGCTGAGCGGATAGCCGTCCGGTCCCGCGACAAGACTGGTGGAAATCCTGGCGTCCCGTCCCATGCGACACTCCCGGCAGAGGTACTGCCGGGAAATCCATGACGCACGGAGCAGTTCCGATCATCGCCGCTCAAGTTGCGCGCAGGCTTAACGAATGCTGCTCAATTCGCGTAGAACGGTATGCTATCGGCGAAGAGGACATCATGGCCAACGATATGGAATGGGTCGCGCGGCTGAATGCCGTCAATCAGGACCGGTTGCCGGGTCTGATCGGCATGACGGTCACCCATGCCGAGCCCGGCCTGATGCGCGCGCGGATGCCGGTGACGAAGGCGCTGGTCGCGCCCATTGGCTATCTGTTCGCGCCCAGTATCGTGGCGCTGGCCGATACGCTGTGCGCCTATGGCGTGCGACTGCCGGAAGGCGCGAGCAATTTCACCACCGCGGAACTCAAGTGCAATTTCATGAGCACGGTGCGCGACGGCGCGGTCCTGTGCGAGGCGAAGCTGCTGCATGGCGGACGGACGACGCAGGTGTGGGATGCGACGATCACGGCGGAGGAGACGGGCAAGCTGATGGCGGCATTCCGCTGCACCCAGATTATCCTGTGGCCGAAATAGAGTTTGGCGCGAAATCGCGCGATGATGTCCTGAGTTGGAGGTGACGATGTCCGCAATGACCCTGGCCGACTTCGCGTCCATCGCAGGCATCGCGAGCGGGACCGCGGTCGTCGTCTCGCTGGTCTATCTGGGTTACCAGATTCGGCAAAACACGCGCTACCAGCACGCCTCGATGCAGCAGGGGCGCGCGGCGCGCACCGTCGATCTGCTGCTGCGCACGGCGGAGCCCGAGATGGCGCAGGCCATCCTGCTCGGCCGCATGGGCGATGCCGGCATGGCGCCGGCGGCACTGGAGCAATTCCTGCGCGCCTCAACCGCGATGTTCATCAGTTTCGAGGACGGCTATGTGCTGCGCCGCTCGGGCATGCTGGACGCCGCGACCGTCGCGGGCGACGACGCGGCGCTGAAGAACCATATCCTGCCTTGGCGCGGCTACCGCTTGGCCTGGGAGATGCTGAAGGCGGGAATGGCGCACGATTTCCGCGCTTATGTGGACGATATGCTGTCGCGGACGCCGGAGGCATCCCCCGGGGACAGGCTGGCGCGGTGGAAGCAATTGGCCGCGGGTTCCTGACACCGTCCTGGGCCGTTTGAATCCCGCCCGCGTTTCGCGCAAAATCGGGGCGGGCAATGGCAAAGGGGAGACGCATGCGCGGCTTGACAGTGGGATTGACGATTTCGGCCGTTCTCAGCGCGGCGGCACCGGCTTTTGCCGATCCGCCGATCGGTATCGCGGCGGCGATGGGATTTCCGGCCTCGATCCAGATGTTCGCGGGCGGGGATGTCGACACCACCCGCACGCAGGATCAGGCGACGTCTTACGAGCTCACCAATCTCGGCAACCAGCCGATCACGCTGACGGCCAATAGCGATTGCGAGGCCCATACCTGGCGCGTGACGGATGCGTCCGGCACGGTGGTGGACAGCGCCGG
>DATNNS010000131.1:0-6899 GCA_035601715.1 Rhizomicrobium sp. | reverse complement strand
CTTCGCCCAGACCACGCTCTCCATCGTCTGCGACGTGATCGAGCCGACCACCGGCCAGCGCTACGGCCGCTGCCCGCGCTCCATCGCCAAGGCGGCGGAGAAATACATGGCGTCGGCCGGCGTCGGCGACACGGCGTTTTTCGGTCCCGAAGCGGAGTTTTTCATCTTCGACGACGTGCGCTTCGACGTCGGCATGAACAAGGGTTTCTACTACATCGACTCCGTCGAAGGCGCCTACAACACCGGCAAGGAATATGAAGGCGGCAATCTCGGCCACCGCCCCGGCGTCAAGGGCGGCTACTTTCCCGTGCCGCCGGTCGACAGCGCGCAGGATATGCGCGGCGAAATGCTCGCGATTATGGGCGAGATGGGCATCCAGCCGGAAAAGCACCATCACGAAGTCGCCACCGCGCAGCACGAGTTGGGCTTCAAGTTCAACACGCTGACCAAGTGCGGCGACTACATGCAGATCTACAAATACGTCGTGCACCAGGTCGCCGCCGCCTACGGCAAGACGGCGACCTTCATGCCCAAGCCCGTATATGGCGACAACGGCTCGGGCATGCATGTGCATCAGTCGATCTGGAAAGGCGGCAAGCCGCTGTTCGCCGGCTCGGGCTATGCCGACCTGTCGGATACCTGCCTGTTCTACATCGGCGGCATCATCAAGCATGCCAAGGCGCTGAACGCCGTGACCAACCCGCTGACCAACTCCTACAAGCGGCTGATCCCCGGTTTCGAGGCGCCGGTGCTGCTCGCCTATTCCTCGCGCAACCGCTCGGCCTCGTGCCGCATCCCGTTCAGCGCATCGCCCAAGGGCAAGCGCGTGGAAGTGCGCTTCCCCGATCCGGGCGCGAACCCGTATCTGGCTTATGCCGCGATGCTGATGGCGGGCCTCGACGGCATCGAGAACAAGATCCATCCCGGCGACCCGATGGACAAGGATCTCTACGCGCTGCCGCCCGAGGAGCTGAAGGAAATCCCCACCGTCTGCGGTTCTCTGCGTGAAGCGCTCGACAACCTCGACCGCGACCGCGGCTTCCTCAAGAAGGGCGGCGTCTTCAGCGACGACTTCATCGACAGCTATATCGAACTGAAGATGCAGGAGGTCTACGCCTTCGAGCACACCCCGCACCCGGTCGAGTTCAAGATGTATTATTCGGTGTGATGTTTATTGCAAAAGGCCGGGAGCGATCCCGGCCTTTTTGTTTCACGCCGCGGCCGTATCCGCCGCCACAGGCCCCGTCGGCAGCACGACATAGGCCCTGCAGCCCTTGCCGTATTCGCTTTCGAGCCAGGCACGGCCGCCATGCAGTTCGGTCAAGCCGCGCACCAGCGCCAGCCCCAAACCGGTGCCGCCACCCTGGCGGTCGTAGCGGTTGTCGACCTGGCTGAAGGGCTTGAAGATCTTGTCGATCTTGTCGCGCGGAATGCCGGGACCGTTGTCCTCGACCATGATCTGGAAATTGCCATCGCGCGCGCGCGAGGCCACGACCGAGATCCGTCCGCCTTCCGGCGTGAACTTCACGGCATTGGAGACGAGGTTGATCAGGATCTGCTTGAGCGAGCGCTCGTCGGCAAACAGCACCGGCGCCGCGCTGTCGATGTCGATGACGAGGTCCTGGCGACGCTCACGCGCTTTGGCGCCGATGATCTTGAGCGCGGTGTCGAAAGTCTTGCGCACGTCGAGCGTCTCCGGCTCGATCTCCATGCGTCCGGCCTCTATCTTGGCCACATCGAGCAGGTCGTTGATCAGGCTGAGCAGATGGGCGCCGGAGGAATGGATGTCGCCGGCGTATTCCTTGTAGCGCGGACTGCCCGCGGGGCCGAAACATTCCTGCGCGATGATCTCGGAGAAGCCGAGAATGGCATTGAGCGGCGTGCGCAGTTCATGGCTCATATTGGCGAGGAAGGCGGTTTTCGACGCATTGGCCGTCTCGGCCTCGAAGCGCTTGCGCAGGGCTTCGTCGCGGGCCTCTTCCAGCTCGCGCGCGAGGTCTTCCACCTCGAAGCGCAGGCGCGAGTCCTCGTCGAGGCGATGGGTCAGCCGCTTGGCGTCGAAGAACAGCTGCAGGGCGAACAGGGGCAATAGCAGCGCGATGGAAAAATCCAGCCAGGTCCAGCCGATCAGGAAGCGCAGCGATGACAGCGCGGCCACCGGCACGATGCCGGCGAGCAACATATCCATATGGTTGGCGCGACTGACCAACAGCCCGGAAAAAACCACCAGCAGCGCGCACGCCAGGAATACATGGTTGAGCGGATTGTTCGCGTCCCACAGCAGCCAGGGAATGAGGCCCCAGACCGCGCTGATGACGACCTGGATCCCGACGAAATAGGAGAACCAGCCTTCGAGCTTCTCGAATGTCGCGCGCGAGGCGGCTTCATGCTGATAGTAGACCACGACCCGCGACGCGACATAGGCGGTGAGCGCCACGATTGCCGGCAACACGAGCGAGGATTGGAACGTCGCGCTGCCAAGACGGCCGCCGGAGGCGACCCACGCCATGCCGAGCGCCCAGACCGGCGCGGTGAACCGCGCCGAATGAACCACGTCCGCGATGAGGTCGAGCTGCGATTTCAGAACGCGTACGTCGGCGCTTCTCTGAACACGCAGCCGTTGGCCATAGCCCACGGCGAATCCTCTTGTCCCCCGGCCCAAACGGCCGGGCCGGCGCAATGCTAGACCGCGCTCTCCTAAAATTTACTTAGAATGGCGAGGCTAATCAGGCGCTGGCGCGCCTTGCGTCGCGGATATCGCGACGATTTCCTACCGGAAAGTAAACATAGGCGCGCACGCCGGCGCCGACATCGCTCTCCAGCCAGGCGCGGCCGCCATGAAGTTCCGCGAGACCGCGCACCAGCGACAAACCGAGCCCGGTTCCACCGACCTGGCGGTTGTAGCGGTTGTCGATCTGATTGAAGGGCATGAAGATGCGGTCGAGCAGCTCGGGCGAGACGCCGGGACCGTCGTCCTCGATGCAGAACTCGTAGCCGCCGTCGGCGGTCACGCGGCCCGAAATCTCGATATTGCCGCCTTCGGGCGTGAATTTGACCGCGTTGGAAGCCAGATTGATCACGATCTGCTTGAGTGCGCGCTCGTCGGCATAAAGGCTCGGCCCGCCCTTGGTGATATCGATGGAGACGTGCTGGCGCTTGTCGCGGGCGCGCGCGAGCACGACGACCAGCGCCTTCTCGATGACGGATTTCGGATCGAGCAGATGCGGCTCGATGTCCATCTTGCCGGATTCGATCTTGGCGACGTCGAGAATGTCGTTGATCAGGCTGAGCAGATGGGCGCCGGACGTGTTGATGTCGGCGGCATATTCGCTGTAGCGCGGCGTGCCGATCGGCCCCAGCGTCTGGTGGGCGATGAGCTCGGAAAAGCCGAGGATGGCGTTGAGCGGCGTGCGCAGCTCATGACTCATATTGGCGAGGAACGTCGTTTTCGACGCGTTGGCGGCTTCGGCCTCGAAGCGCTTGCGCAGCGCGTCGTCGCGGGTGTTGCGCAGCTCGACCGCCATGTCGTCGTTGGCGAAGCGGATGCGCAGCATGGTTTCGTACTGGCGCCGCGCCATCCAGGCGAACAGGAACGTGAAAACGAACGTTACGAGCAGCAGCAGCGTCATCGGCAGCGCCACCGGCCCGCCGTTATAGGCCAGGCACCCGATCGCCAGCACGGCGTTGGGCACGACGCCGGCGAAATAGATCCTGGGATGCATCGCGCGCGAGAACGCGTAAGCCCAGAACATTGCCACCAGACTCAGGATGATCATCACGTGATTGACGGGATTGTGCGGCACCCACAGCAGCCAGACCAGCGCGCCCCACTCGGTGCTGATCAGCGCCTGGAACGCGACCAGCCGGTTGAGCCAGCGTTGCGGACCGACCGGGTTGTGCTTGTATTCGCGATAGAGCGCCGCCGCCACGAAGCTGTTGGCGATGTGCGGGATCATGATGACGGCGATGCGCCACCACGCCACCGTGCCGAAGATCGGGAACAGGCCTGTGAAGGGAAGCACCGTCACCAGCGCCCAGGTGGGATTGACCCAGACCGCCATCGGCAGGGTGCCGATGGTCATGTCTACCCTGGCGCGCAACATGCGCGCGTCTTCCGCTGCCGGCGGTGGCGCTGTATCGATCGCGCGCGCGTTCATCGGTCCGCTTCGACCCCGTATCCCGAACGGCCGGAATGGCCGCAGGATTGCCAAATCTACGCCAGCGTGAATTAAGAAATGGCTGTCACGCGCGCGTGGTGAACGGGCGCGGCTTCGTTAAGCTTCCGGTAATCACGAATCGCGCGAGTTCCCGCGCCCAACGGTATGTATGCGTATGGCCAAGCCGCCCGACCTGTTCGACACCGCCTCGCCCGCCTCCAAGGGCTATACCGCCAAGGACATAGAGGTCCTGGAGGGGCTGGAGCCCGTGCGCCGGCGCCCCGGCATGTATATCGGCGGCACGGACGTCCATGCGCTGCACCACCTGGCCGCCGAAATCCTCGACAATGCGATGGACGAGGCCGTCGCGGGCCACGCCAACCGCATCGAGATCGAGCTGGCGCCGGGCGACGTCCTCACGGTGCGCGACAACGGCCGCGGCATCCCCGTCGATCCGCATCCCAAGTTCAAGACCAAATCGGCGCTCGAAGTGATCATGACCACGCTGCATGCGGGGGGAAAGTTCGGCGGCAAGGTCTACGACACCTCCGGCGGCCTGCACGGCGTCGGCGCGTCGGTGGTCAACGCGCTCTCGGAATGGATGGAAGTGGACGTCGCGCGCGACCGCCATGCGAACAAGATGCGCTTCGAGCGCGGCAAGGCGGTGGGCAAGCTGAAAGACCTCGGCACCGTCAACCGCCGCGGTACGATCGTGACCTTCAAGCCGGACGAGCAGATTTTCGGCAAAGACGTGCATTTCTCCGCCGCCATGCTCTATCGCATGGCGAAATCGAAGGCCTATCTGTTCCGCGGCGTCGAGATCCGGTGGAAATGCGACCCGTCGCTGATCAAGGGCGACACGCCGGCCGAGGACACGCTCAAATTCCCCGGCGGCTTGCTCGATTTCCTCGCCAGCGAAGTCGGCAAAAACCGCACAGTGACGCAGCGCACTTTTTCCGGCCGCACCGAAAACCGCGACGGAAAAGGCGCGGTGGAATGGGCGGTGGTGTGGACGCCGCAGATCGATCCGTTCGTCCATTCCTATTGCAACACTATACCGACCTCGCAGGGCGGCACGCATGAACAGGGGTTGCGCAACGCGTTGACGAAAGCCCTGCGCGCCCATGGCGAGGACAACCGCAAGACCGCGCTGATCACCACCGACGATGTGATGGCGGCCGCCTGTGCCGTGCTCTCCGTCTTCATCCGCGAGCCCGAATTCCAGGGCCAGACCAAGGACAAGCTGTCCTCGCCCGATGCCCAGCGGCTGGTCGAGAATGTGGTGAAGGATCACTTCGACCATTGGCTCGCCGAGAACCCGAAAGAAGCGGACGACCTGCTGCTGTTCGTGATCGACCAGGCCGAGGATCGGCTCAAGAAGCGCCAGGAAAAAGAAACCGCGCGTAAATCCGCGACCCGCAAGCTGCGCCTGCCCGGCAAGCTCGCCGACTGCACCAGCGACGCCTCCAGCGGCACGGAGATTTTCCTGGTCGAGGGCGATAGCGCCGGCGGTTCGGCCAAGCAGGCGCGCGACCGCAACACCCAGGCCGTGCTGCCGCTGCGCGGGAAGATCCTGAACGTCGCCAGCGCCACGGCCGGAAAGCTGGAGCAGAATGTCGAGCTCGCCAATCTGGTGCAGGCACTGGGCTGCGGCACCGGCGCAAAATACCGCGAGGACGATCTGCGCTACGACCGCGTCATCATCATGACGGACGCCGACGTCGACGGCGCGCATATCGCCTCGCTGCTGCTCACCTTCTTCTATCGCGAGATGCCCAAGCTGATCGGCGATGGACATCTCTACCTCGCCATGCCGCCACTCTATCGCCTGGCTCAGGGCGCCAAGACGGAATATGCGCGCGACGACGCGCACCGCGAGCAGCTGCTCAAGACGGTGTTCAAGGGGGCGGGCAAAATCGAAGTCTCGCGCTTCAAGGGCCTGGGCGAGATGATGCCCGCCCAACTCAAGGACACCACCATGAAGCCCGGCAACCGCACGCTGATCCGCGTCGAGATCGCGGGCGGCGACGAGAGGAAGACGGAAGCGCTGGTCGAGCGCCTGATGGGCAAGAAACCGGAACTGCGCTTCCAGTTCATCCAGGAAAACGCGAAGTTCGCGAAGGATGTGGATGTCTAGCGCGCCGGCACCGCGACCTTTCCGATGAGCATCGTCCCGTCCCCCAGCCGCGACTGCACCGCGGTGTCGGGTCTTGCAGCGACGATGCGCGCGCCGAACGCGGGGACACCGAAACGCCGTTCGGCGAGGGTGAGATCGAAACCGGCTTTGCTGCCGCTCTCCAGCACGACGTTCGCATGGGCGCAGTCGCCGGTGGTGCAGAGCAGGAATATCTGATCCTTCCATTCGCTGCCGAGAGGAACGCGCGTGCCGTCGACCGTCAGCGCTGCCAGCGCCGCGGATTTGGGAATGACCAGCACCATTTGTCCGGCATCGGCCGAGCCGTGCAGCGTGAGCGCGATGCGCCGCCCGGTGGACGTTGCCGTCTGCGCGACGTCCGCGGTGGGTGCTGCGTAACGCGACGCGCCCATCGGCACGACATAGTCGCGGTCGTGCGAGAAGGGATAGACGGGCTGCGGCTCGGCCGAGAACGCGGCGGACGCGCGCAGCGCTTGCGGCAGCGGCGCCGTCGTGTCGGCGGCGAACATCGCATTACCGGCATTCTCGACATAGACGATGTTGAGCCGTTGCGGCGCCACAGCGCTGAAGGCAGGCTGCATGCCCGC